>NZ_DBNHFX010000001.1:0-2712 GCF_057137845.1 Sandaracinobacteroides sp.
CCTGCCATGCGCCAAGCTGGCACAGCAACCGGGCGTCGATGTCGGCTGGATCATCCCTGACGCCGCACAACCCGGCCGTCAGTTGTGCAAGTGCGCTTGCCGCCAGATTGTCGGCAAAGCCGTGCGACCTGAGGGAGCCGAGCGTTTCCACCGCATGATCGACGGCGCGCACCCCGGTCGAGAGCCAGACCCATTCCGGCGTGTGGCGGGCAAGCGCCGGGTCGAGGATGACGGCGACGGGCGCCATGCCGGGATGGAAGTAGCCCTGCTTGTGCTGCGTCGCTTCGTCGGTCGCGCCCGAGCGGGGGTTGAATTCACCGCCGGAAAGCGTGGTGGGCACGCAGATCACCGGAACCTCGGGCGCGCGCAAGGGGGCAGCCGCCGCCCGGCCTTCGGCATCGACATGGACGCGGATGCGGTCGAAATCACCAACGGTTTCCACGCCGTTCGCCAGCGCCAGCGCGACGATCTTGGTGGCGTCGGTCACCGACCCGCCGCCGACCGAAACCAGCAGATCGGCGCTTGCGGCACGGGCGGCCAGCACCGCGCGCAGCACGCCCGATCGCGGCGCATGCGGGGCGATACCCGCAACGGTTCCCGCATGCCTTGCGCCAAGCGCGGCTTCGATGCGGGCGATTTCATCGGTCGAGCCTTGCAGGCTGGACGACACCACCAGCAGCACGCGCAATGCGCCGATCGCCGCTGCGCGCCCGGCGATTGCTTCGTGGGCGGGGCGGCCGAACATCACGCGCTCGGTTCGGGTAAATGTAAACTCGCCGTGGCTGCTGCTGATCAAGGCGCGTCTCCGTCTGGTTAACCATGAAGCATTGTTAGAAGCATTGTTAAATGAAGAAATTCCAGTTGTAAGCGGTATTAGCATGCATTATGTCGCGACCAACTTGGGTCTGGAGATAAAAATGAATCGGAACATGTTTGCGGCGGCCGCCGTGTGCGCTGCCATTCTGCTTCCTGCTGCCGCACAGGCAACCGAAATCCTTCCCGGTGATCTGCAGGGCTGGGCGCCCGCCAACGTGACGGCGTCGGGCAACGTTGCCATCACCGGCACCTATGTGCCGCCCGCCGCCGGGCAGACCGGTTCGCTGGAACTGGGCACGAACGGCAATGCCGGCAAGGCGAACTTCGTCTATAATTTCTCGAACGGCCTGACACTCGGCGACCTCGTGGCCGGCAACGACATGTCGTTCCAGTTCTACCGCGACAACGCTTCGAACGCTCCGGCGCATCTGGCGCCCGTCGTGCGCTTCTTCTTCCAGAACGCGCAGGGCAAGACCGGCTTCCTGATCTGGGAATCGGTCTATAATGGCGGCGGCGCGGTGGCCGAGGGAAGCTGGATCACGGCCGACCTGACCAACGCCAACTTCTACCAGCGCACCACGAACTACTGGTTCGGCAATCCGTCCTGGCCTTCGGGCGGCACCACCGAGGTGCCTGTCTATAACAAGACGCTCGCCGACTTCATGACCGGCGCCGTGTTCACGGCCGGCGGCAAGTCGACCTACGAGCTTGGCGCGGGCACGCTGCTGACGCGGGTTGAGATCGGTGTCGGCAGCGGCTGGACGGGCAAGTTCATCGGTGCCGCCGACAATCTGCACCTGAACATGGGTTCGAAGGGCGACATGCTGGCCGACTTCGAGATGGTGGCCGATGCGGTTCCCGAACCCGCCACCTGGGCGATGCTGATCGCCGGCTTCGGCCTGGTTGGCGCGGCGGCCCGCCGCCGGCAGATCGCCGGCTCGCACGGCTGAGGTGATCACCGGCACGAAGCCGATGCAGCAACGCTGGCATCGGCTGCCGCCCGTATGAAAAACCGTGTCCTGCCGCGCTCTCGCCAACGCGGCAGGACACGGGCCCCCGAACGCAAATGGTTTCTTCCCCCTGTTCGCGCCGCCTGACTGGGGCGCGGACGGGGGAAGTGCTGTCAGGCGGTTGCGCGCGGCGTGCCGCGGCGGCGCGCCATGCCACCGACGAGGCCGAAGCCGGCGATCAGCATCGCCCAGGTGGCCGGTTCCGGCACACCCGGCGTGGGCGGGTCGATCGGCGGCAGGACATCCTCGGTGATGCCGGCATAGAGAACCATCGCCTGTGAATAATTGTAGAACCCGAAGCGGCCGTTGCCGAACGTGCCGTTCAGATCGATCTCCTTCACGCCGTTCACCCAGACCTGGATGTTGTTGGCATAGTAATAGAGGTCAAAGGTGTAATCGGTGGATTCTGTCCAGCCGACGTTGCCAAGGGTTGCGCCACGCTGCAACTCGGTGACCGCCCCGGTGTGGCCCCATGCATCCAGATTAGATACGATTGGTCCGGTTACGTGCGAGATGGACAGCCCCACTTTGGCTACATCCTGATCGAACTGTTTCCAGTCGATCAGAATGAAATCGGCAGTGTTCGATGACAGTTCGCCCGGATCAAAGCCAAGTACGAAGCCGATATAATCGTCGTCGGCATATGTATCGACCCTGATCTTTCCGGACAGCTTGTTGCCAATGGCGTTTCCGGTGCCGTAGAAAACGGTCGGATCACCGTTGAGCGTTTGCAGCACACTATCGTTACCGGATTGCACAACCCAGTCGTGCGAGCCGGGATTTCCTTCTGCGGTCCACCCGGTCAGATCGACCGATGCCGCCATAGCCGGCAACGCCGAGACGGCGGCCAACGCAGCGAGAGCATATTTCAACATGTTGCATTCTC
>NZ_DBNHFX010000002.1:0-9571 GCF_057137845.1 Sandaracinobacteroides sp.
CATGGCGATCCCAGCCGCGCCGCCACGGACCGAAGGACCGCCGCCACCGCATGAACACGCTCGTCGAACTGCTGAACTTCGCCAACTACCTGCTTCAGTTGCTGATCTGGGTGATCATCGCCCAGGCGATCCTCAGCTGGCTGGTTGCGTTCAACGTCGTCAACCTCAGCAACCGCTTCGTTGCGTCGCTGCTCTATGGTCTCGAACGGCTGCTGAACCCGCTGTTGCGGCCGATCCGCAACCTGCTGCCGGATATGGGCGGCATCGACTTTTCGCCGATGGTGCTGATCCTCGGCATCCTGCTGCTGCAACGGCTGATCGAAGGCGTCAGCCTGGATCTGCTGGCCTGATGCCCGGGCAACTGATCGACGGCAAGGCCCACGCCGCCCGCCTGCGCGCCGATATCGCACAGGCCGTGATCGCGCGGCTGGCCGCTGGCGCGCGCGCGCCGGCGCTCGCCGTTGTGCTGGTGGGCGAAGACCCGGCTAGCCAGGTCTATGTCCGCAACAAGATCGCCGCCTGCCGCGAGGCAGGCATCACCTCGATCGAGCACCGACTGGCCAGCACGCACCCGGAAAGCGCGCTGCTGGACCTGGTCAGCGCCCTGAACCGCGACCCCGAGGTAGACGGCATCCTCGTGCAGTTGCCGCTGCCACCGCATATCGACGCGCAGAAGGTGATCGCCGCAATCGCGCCCGACAAGGACGTGGATGGCTTCCACCCGGTGAATGCCGGACGGCTGGCAACCGGCCTCGACGGCTTCGTGCCCTGCACCCCGCTCGGCTGCCTAAGGCTGCTGGAATCGACGCTGGGCGATCTTTCGGGCGCCGAAGCGCTGGTGATCGGCCGCTCGAACATCGTCGGCCGGCCGATGGCGTCGCTGCTGATTTCCGCTTCGGCCACGGTAACCGTTGCGCACAGCCGCAGCCGTGATCTCGCCGCCCTGTGCAGCCGCGCCGACATCGTGGTCGCGGCCGTCGGCCGGCCGGAAATGGTGCGCGGTCACTGGCTGAAACCCGGCGCAACGGTGATCGATGTCGGCATCAACCGTGTGCCGCGCGAAAGCGGTACCGGAACCCGGCTGGTAGGGGACGTCTGCTTCACCGAGGCCGCCGAAGTTGCAGCCCATATCACCCCGGTGCCGGGCGGCGTCGGCCCGATGACCATCGCCTGCCTGCTGCAGAACACGCTGAAGGCGGCGTCGGCCGCGTGATGTTCCCGTTCGATCTGTTCATTTCGGCGCTGGTCACGCTGCTCGTCGTCATCGACCCGCCGGGTGCGGCACCGATCTTCGCCAGCCTGACCACCCGCTCGACCGACGAGGCGCGCCGGTCGATGGCGATCCGCGCGGTCGTCATCGCCTCGTCGATCCTGATCGGCTTTGCGGTCGCGGGAAAACCCTTCCTCAAGGCGCTCGGGATCAGCCTCGATGCGTTCCGGGTGGCGGGCGGCATCATGCTGTTCCTGATTGCACTGGACATGGTGTTCGAAACCCGCGTCAAACGGCGCGAGGAACGCGCCAGGGCCGTCAACGACGAGGAAGTCGAGGATGTCGCCGTGTTCCCGATGGCGATGCCGATGATCGCCGGACCGGGATCGATCGCCGCCGTCATGCTGCTTACTTCGAAGGCTGCAACGCCGATCGAAACACTGGCCGTCTATCTGGCGCTGGTGATCGTTCTGGTGCTGACGCTTGCGGCGATGCTGGCGGCGGGGCCGCTCATGCGCCGCGTCGGCGCCAAGGTCGAGGGGATGATTACGCGCCTGCTCGGGGTCATTCTGGCAGCCCTTGCGTCGCAGATCGTGATCGACGGGCTGAAAGGCGCTTTCGCCGCCTGAACCGGCGCGACGCGGAAAGGTTAATTCCGCCGCACCTGTCGGCACAGTTTACAGATTCCCGTGCGCCAACATGACGCTCCGCCTTGGCTGCGAAGGCGCGCAACAATTGGCACAATCCTTGCAAGCTCAATTTAGGCTCGACGATGCCGTCCCAGTGTCGGCTGGCGTTCGTGTCGGCTCGAGCTTGTATTCGGTTGGAGGATTGTCATGAAGTTTCTGTTGGCAGGCGCTGCCGCAGCGTTGATCGCGGCACCGGCATCGGCCGGGTTTTTCATCAACTATGAAGGCCCCGGCGTGCAGGATACGACCGCCGGCTTCACCACGTCGGGCGTGGAACGGTTCGATTCGCGCACTGGCGGCGTGCCGGCAAACTTCACCACCGATTTCGGCACCGGCGGCACGATCCAGGCCACCTACACCGGTGGGCGCATCGATGCGGCGAACGTCTTTGGTGGCGCCGGCGGCAGCGGCCAGTTCATCTCGACCTTCACTTCGCTCAATCCGATCGAGATCAACTTCACGACGACGCTCCCCGAAGGCATGACCTACTTCGGATACTGGCTGTCGGCGCTCGATCCGCAGAACTATCTTGAATTCTACAACGGCGCGACCCTGCTGGCCACGATCAACCCGTCGACCGTACTGGGTTCGATCGGCTCCTGCCCGAACGCCTATTGCGGCAACCCCAATGCGCCGTTCCTCGGCGGCAACGGCAACGAGGTCTATTCGTTCCTGAACGTCTATTTCACCGGCGGCGACACGTTCGACCGCATCAAAATCTACCAGAAAACCGGCAGCGGCGGCTATGAGTCCGACAACCACACCGTCGGTTTCTGGACGGAAACCGGCGGCGTTCCGGAACCCGCCACATGGGCGATGCTGATCGCGGGCTTCGGCCTCGTCGGCATGGCGGCCCGCCGGCGCCGGCACGCAGGCGTCACAGCCTGACCCGTTCCGCCCGATCCGGGTGAACCTGACAGGGGGCGCTGGCGGGCATCCGTCGGCGCCCCTTGCACTTTCGCGCAACCATGGTGACATTGGGCCGTAAGCCCGCCATCACCGGCCGGCGAGGAGGATCAGATGCCGTCATTTTCGCGCAGCCTTGAACAGACCCTCCATAACGCGCTGGCCGAGGCGAGCCACCGCCGCCACGAATATGCAACGCTCGAACATCTGCTGCTGGCGCTCGTCACCGATACGCACGCCTCGGTGGTGATGCGGGCCTGCGGCGTCGATCTGGATGAGCTGTCGGCGCAGGTGGTGCGCTATCTGGATACAGAACTGGGCAGTCTGAAAGCCGACAGCTCGGTTGATCCGTCGCCAACTGCCGGTTTCCAGCGTGTGGTGCAGCGCGCGATCCTGCACGTCCAGTCGTCCGGCCGCGAGGATGTGACGGGCGCGAATGTGCTGGTCGCGCTGTTTTCGGAACGCGAAAGCCACGCCGTCTATTTCCTGCAACAGCAGGACATGACCCGCCTCGATGCGGTGTCGTACATCAGCCACGGCATCGCCAAGGTGCCGGGGATGGGCGAAGCGAAACCGCCGAAAGGCGCCGAAGAACCGGTCGAACAACAGGAAGAAAAAAAGGCCGAACGCCCCAAGGCGCAGGAATCGGCGCTGAAGCAGTTCACCGTGAACCTCAACCAGAAAGCGAAAGCCGGGCGCATCGACGTGCTGATCGGCCGCGAGGCGGAAGTGGATCGCACCATCCAGATCCTCTGCCGCCGGTCGAAGAACAACCCGCTGTATGTGGGCGATCCGGGCGTCGGCAAGACGGCGATCGCCGAAGGGCTGGCGCGCAAGATCGTCGAAGGCGACGTGCCGGACGTGCTGAAGCCGGCAACCATCTACGCGCTTGATATGGGCGCGTTGCTGGCGGGAACGCGCTATCGCGGCGATTTCGAGGAACGGCTGAAGAACGTCGTTTCCGAACTGGAAAAGCTGCCGCACGCAATTTTGTTCATCGACGAAATCCACACGGTGATCGGCGCCGGGGCGACGTCTGGCGGCGCGATGGACGCGTCGAACCTGCTGAAACCGGCGCTTTCGGGCGGCACGATCCGCTGCATCGGTTCGACCACCTACAAGGAATTCCGCAACCACTTCGAAAAAGACCGGGCGCTGCTGCGGCGATTCCAGAAGATCGACGTCAATGAACCGACGGTCGAAGACACGGTGAAGATCCTTGCGGGGCTGAAACCGGCCTTCGAGAAGCACCACCGCGTGCGTTACACGCCGGATGCGATCCGCTCGGCGGTCGAACTTTCGGCGCGCTACATCAACGACCGCAAGCTGCCCGACAAGGCGATCGACGTGATCGACGAATCCGGTTCGGCGCAGATGCTGCTGCCCGAAGCCAGGCGCAAGCGCGTGATCGGCGTGAAGGAAATCGAGGCGGTGGTTGCGACCATGGCCCGAATCCCCCCGAAATCGGTTTCCAGCGACGACCGCAAGGCGCTCGAAACGCTGGAAACCGACCTGAAGCGCGTGGTGTTCGGGCAGGACCGCGCGATCGAGCTGCTGGCCAGCGCCATGAAGCTCAGCCGCGCCGGCCTGCGGGAACCGGAAAAGCCGATCGGCTGCTACCTGTTCTCGGGGCCGACAGGCGTCGGCAAGACCGAAGTCGCCCGGCAGTTGGCGCACATCATGGGTATCCCGCTTACCCGGTTCGACATGTCGGAATATATGGAGCGTCACTCGGTCAGCCGCCTGATCGGCGCGCCTCCGGGCTATGTCGGCTTCGACCAGGGCGGGCTGCTGACCGACGCCGTCGATCAGAACCCGCACAGCGTGCTGCTGCTGGATGAAATCGAAAAGGCGCACCCCGATCTGTTCAACATCCTGTTGCAGGTGATGGACAACGGCAAGCTGACCGACCACCACGGCAAGACCGTCGATTTCCGCAACACCATCCTGATCATGACCACGAACGCCGGCGCTGCCGACATGGCGCGCGAAGGCGTCGGCTTCGGCGCCGGGCCGCGCATCGGCGAGGACGAGGAAGCCGTCAGGCGGATGTTCACGCCCGAGTTCCGCAACCGGCTGGATGCGATCGTGCCGTTCGAATACCTGCCGCCGGAGATCGTTGCGCGGGTCATCGACAAGTTCATCATCCAGCTCGAACTGCAACTGGCCGAACGCGATGTCCACATCTCGCTTTCGGACGAGGCCAAGGCCTGGCTGATCGCGCGCGGCTATGACCGGCTGTATGGCGCACGTCCGCTGGCGCGGGTCATACAGGAATCGATCAAGCGCCCGCTGGCCGAGGAGCTGCTGTTCGGCAAGCTGATGAACGGCGGCGAAGTAAGGGTGCATATCCGCGACGACGCGCCAACGTTCGAAATCATCCCGGCCGCGCCCAGGCCAAAGCGGCAGCGCAAGAAGGTGGCCGCCTTGCCGCCGCCTGCTGCAAGGCCCGCAAGCCCGGAACCGGCATCGCCCGACGACGCCGATCCCGACGCCGCAGGCTGACGCGCGAACGGTTGGCGGCCCCGCCGGGATTTGCCTTTCGGGGATTTGCCTTTCCGGGATTTGCCTTTCCGGCCGAACCCGGCTAAGGGCGCGCCCTTCGCAGCCGGCACACCCTGGAGGTGCCGGGCGAAGAAAAGAACGGAGAAATGAAATGTCTGATGTGCTGACGCTTGCCGCGCAGCCACGTGACCGGGCTGGCAAGGGAGCCTCTCGGGCGATGCGGCGGGAAGGCCGGGTTCCGGCCGTGATCTACGGCAACAAGGAAGCCCCGCTGTCCATCCACGTCGAGGAAAAGCGACTGGTGCGCCTTCTGGAAACCGGGTTCTTCCTGAACTCGACCGTCGAGCTGGAAATCGACGGCAAGAAGCACCTGACGCTGCCCCGCGATGTGCAGTTCCACCCCGTGAACGACCGTCCGGTCCATGTGGATTTCCTGCGCGTCGGCGCCAACACGCTCGTCACCGTCAACGTGCCGGTCCACTTCGAGAACGAAGCCATCTCGCCGGGCCTGAAGCGCGGCGGTGTGCTGAACGTGGTCCGCCACGAATTTGAAATTCGCGTGCCGGCCAACGCCATCCCTGATTTCATCACCGTCGATGTGGCCGGTTTCGATGTAGGCGATTCGATCCACATTTCGTCGGTGAAGCTGCCGAAGAACGTGACCCCGGTGATCGAGCGCGACTTCACCATCGCCACGATCGCGGCGCCGTCCGGCCTCAAGAGCCAGGAAGCCGCCGAGGAATCGGCCGAAGGCTGACGGCATGCAGTTGTTCGCCGGGCTGGGCAATCCCGGCCCGGCTTACGCTCTCAACCGCCACAATGTGGGGTTCATGGCGGTGGACACCATCCACGCCAGTCATGGCTTCGCCCCATGGAAAGCGCGGTTTTCCGGGCTTTTTTCCGAAGGGCGGCTTGGGCAGCACAAGGTGGCGCTGCTGAAGCCCGCGACCTTCATGAACGAAAGCGGCCGGTCGGTCGGCGAGGCGCTTCGCTTCTTCAAGCTGGAGCCCGCCGCGCTGACGGTGTTTCACGACGAGCTGGACCTCGACTGTTATCGTGTGAAGGTGAAAACCGGCGGCGGCGCAGCCGGGCAGAACGGTATCCGCTCGATCATCGCCCACGTCGGCGCCGAGTTCCGCCGCGTTCGCATCGGCATCGGCCACCCCGGCCACAAGGACCGCGTTACCGGCCATGTGCTGGGCAATTTCGCACGCGCCGACGAAGATCGCCTGGCCCTGATGCTGGGCGCTATCGCCGACCTCGCGCCGCTGCTGGCCGACGGCGACGATGCGCGCTTCATGAATGACTTCGCCCTGAGGGCACAGGAGGACTGAGATGGGTTTCCGCTGCGGTATCGTCGGCCTGCCGAACGTCGGCAAATCGACGCTCTTCAACGCGCTTACCGAAACTGCGGCGGCGCAGGCGGCGAACTATCCTTTCTGCACCATCGAGCCGAACGTCGGCAACGTCGGCGTGCCGGACCCCCGCATCGAGCAACTGGCCCGAATCGCCGGATCGCAGAAGATCATCCCCACCCAACTGGGCTTCGTGGACATCGCGGGGCTGGTGCGCGGCGCATCAAAGGGTGAAGGACTGGGCAACCAGTTTCTCGCCAATATCCGCGAGGTGGATGCGATCGTGCATGTGCTGCGCTGCTTCGAAGACGGAGACATCACCCACGTCGAGGGCAGGATCGATCCCGTAGCCGACGCCGAAACCGTCGAGACGGAGCTGATGCTCGCCGACCTCGAAAGTCTCGAACGCCGGGTGCCGAACCTGCAGAAAAAGGGACAGGGCGGCGACAAGGAAGCAAAGACCGCTGCGACAGCCCTCAGCCGTGCGCTCGACCTGCTGCGCGACGGCAAACCGGCGCGCCTTGCCGAAGCCGCCGACCCCGACGAAGCCCGCCACCTTGCGCAGGCGCAGTTGCTGACGGCGAAGCCCGTTCTCTATGTCTGCAACGTCGACGAAGCCTCGGCCGCAACCGGCAACGCCTTCAGCAACGCCGTTGCCGCCATGGCCGCACGCCAGGGCGCAGGCGCCGTGGTGATTTCAGCCGCGATCGAAGCCGAAATCGCCGCCATGCCCACCGAAGACCGTTCGGACTATCTCGAATCGCTCGGCCTGCATGAAACCGGCCTCGCCCGCATCATCCGGGCGGGCTATGACCTGCTGCACCTGATTACCTTTTTCACCGTCGGCCCGAAGGAAGCGCGCGCCTGGACGGTCGAAAAGGGCGCAACCGCGCCGCAGGCCGCAGGCGTCATCCACACCGACTTTGAAAAAGGCTTCATCCGCGCCGAAACCATCGCCTGCGACGACTTCATCACCCACAACGGCGAAGCCGGCGCACGCGAAGTCGGCCGCCTGCGGGCCGAAGGCAAGGGCTATGTCGTGCAGGATGGCGATGTGATGCACTTCCTGCACAGCAACTAGGCAAGCAGGCTACCCTTGGCGCAGACGACCGACTAGAACAGGTTCATGGCGTCCGCAGACAGGGCAATGGCACTCCGCTCCGAACTCGAAGCCTCGCTGTTGCGGCTGTCGATCGGCGGGACTGCGGCGATGGCCGCCGTTGGTGTGCTGCTGGGGCTGGTATCCAGCTCGATGGCGATCCTGTTCGATGGATTGTTCGCCGCAGTCGACGCCCTGATCACCTGGCTGATGCTGATCGTCGCCCGGCTGGTTGCGCAGGAAAGCAACCAGAAGTTCCAGTATGGCTACTGGAACCTCGAACCATTGGTGGTTGCGTTGAAGGCGGGCGTGATGATGACGCTGGTCGTGTTCGGGTTTCTGGGCGGCGTCCAGAGCGTGCGCGCAGGTGGGCACATCCCCGAGCTTGGCCCGGCGATCGGCTATTCGGTGCTGATCGTCTGCCTGTGCGCAGGCACATGGTTCTGGATGTGGCGGCAGAACCAGCGTCTGGAATCCGCGCTGATCGCGCTGGACATGAAGGCGTGGGCAATGTCGGGGCTGATGACGGTCGCGCTGCTGCTGGCCTTCGTCGCCGCCGTTGCGATGCGTGGAACCCGGCTCGAACATTGGGTGCCCTATATCGACCCGGCGATCGTTGCCCTGCTGTCGCTGGCGATCCTGCCGCTGCCCTGGCACGATGCAAAAACCGCCTTCCGCGACATATTCGGCATGGTCCCCGAAGAGCTGGACGCCCGCGTGCACCAGGTGATGGATGCGTTCGTCGCACGGCATGGCTTCGTCGGCTACCAAAGCTATGTGACCGCAACCGGACGCGCGAAATTCATCGAAATCTCGGTGCTGGCGCAACCCGGCACTGCCCCGCGCACGATCGAGCATTTCGACGAATTGCGTGCGGAAATCGGCGACAATATCGGCGACGCCGGGCCGGATCGCTGGCTGACCATCGTGTTCACCGCCGACACCGACCAGCTATAGCCGCAGTTCCTGTGCGCCCGGCAGCGGCAAAGGCTGGTGCGTTGCCGCCATCACCAGGCCACCCGCTGCGCGATGGCTGGCAATGGCAGCCAGCAGCCGTGCTTCGGATGCGCTATCCAGCGCGTTCGCCGGTTCGTCCAGCAGCCAGAGGTCGGCGCCGCTGGCAATGGTGCGCGCAATCGCCACCCGCTGCCGCTGCCCCGACGACAACTGCCCGCAACGGAATTCCAGCAGCGGCTGCACCGCCATCGCCTCGGTGGCGGCCGCCAGCACATCGCCGGACGCGCCGTCCAGCCCTGCCCAGAACGCCAGTTCCGCCGCAACGGGCCGGTCGGGTTTCAGCGCCTGCTCGGAAGCAAGCAGCGCCGTCTGGAACGGGTTGTGCAATTCTCCGGCGTCAGGGGCAAGCAACCCCGCAACCAGCCGCAGCAGCGAGGATTTCCCCGCCCCGTTCCGCCCTGTCACAAGCAGCGCGCCGCCTGCCTGCACGGTGAACGACAGCCCCTCGAACAGCAGCCGGTTTCCGCGCACCAGCGCGACATCGCTGGCGCTTAGCGCCACACTGTCCGATTTCAGCATGGCAGGGGGCCTTGCCATTGGCGCGCGTGTCGCCTAAGCCGCGCCCCACGTCGGAGCGTAGCGCAGCCTGGTAGCGCATCAGACTGGGGGTCTGGGGGTCGCAGGTTCGAATCCTGTCGCTCCGACCATTTCCATTGCATTGGAAACCTGTGCGGGCAGGGTCGGCGGTGCCGATCCTGCCGCCCATGCCGCCGTGCGCCGGTGGCGGGCCGGTTCATCCGGCCTGGCTGGCGCGATGCGCCTTCGCCAATTCCACATATCCGGCAGCGCC
>NZ_DBNHFX010000003.1:0-2002 GCF_057137845.1 Sandaracinobacteroides sp.
ACTATCTGGCGCTGAACGCGCCGGGGCTGCCGTGGATTTCCTTTCAGCGCATCGCGATGTTCCTGCTGGCGACGGTTGCGCTGTATGCGCTGGCGACGTCTTCGCGGATGCGCGGCCAGTTCGGCGACATTCTTGGCTCGCAGAAAATGATGACGCGGCTGTTCCTGTTCTGGATCGGCTGGGAAGCGTTCATGATGGGGGTCGGCAAGTTCGAATCCGCCTCTCGCTGGACCAGCCACCTGTTCATCTGGTATTTTTTCTTCCTGATCAGTGCATGGGTGATGACGAAACCCGGCAATCCGCAGCGGCTGGTGAAGCTGATTCTGGTGGCTGCCATGGTCACTTCGGCCGTGGTTATTCCGGAATACCGCGATTCCAAGCCGATCTGGGCAGATCACATCCCGTCGTTCCTGTCGATCGACCCCAGCATTCTCGAAAGCCTGCAATTCGGTGTCGTGCGGGCGGGCGAATATCGCTCGCGCTCGATCTTCGCAAACTCGCTCGTCTACGCCGAGTATCTGGGCATGCTGCTGCCGTTCACCCTGCTGGCGATTTCCTGGTCGAAGGGTGCCTGGCGGACGGTGGCGGCCGTCTTTCTGCTGGCCCTGATGGTCACAGCGGGTGTGCTGACGCAGGCGCGCAGCGCGATGGTTGCGATCTTTGCGACCATTCCGGCGTTTGCCGGAATATGGATCTGGCGGCGGTACCGCAACACCCGGAACCAGCGCGACCTGATCGCGCCGGCGATGCTGTCGATGTTTCCGGCCGCTGCGCTGACGCTCTTGGTTGGCATTCTGGCGGTGCCAAGAATACGGACCATGGTGCTGGGAGGAGGGACCCACCAGGCGAGCAATAATGCCCGCGAAGCGCAGTGGGCAATGGCGACTCCGCAAGTCATCCGCAATCCGGTCGGCCATGGCATGGGTTCGATCGATCAGGTGGTGCCCTACACCAATCTTGCCGGCAAATTCACCATCGACAGCTACCCCATCAACCTGCTGGTCGAGTTCGGGGTGCCGGGGTTCCTGCTGTTCGTCGGCTTTTTCGTGACTGCAATGGTGACGGGTGTCCGCGTCTATCTGAACGCCGAAAGCCGTGACGAAATGGTGGCCGGGGCGGCAGCCGTCGGCATCATGTCGCTTCTGCTGACGCGGCTGATCCTCAGCACCGAAGGCGGGCAGGGGCTGGGGTTCGGCTATGCGGGCCTGATCATCGGGCTCTGGTATCTGCAACGCAAGCGTCTGGCTGCGGCGAACCCTGTTGCGGCCGCGCAACCGCTTCGCCCGGCGCCGGCGCTGGTGCCTGCATGGCTGCGCAACATCTGAGCCGGATGCCACGCCTGCACAGAACTGCGCACTGATGGCAGAAAACTGGCAACCCGCACCGGCGGACTGGGCGCGTCGGCTCGACCGCCACGGCGACCGCATCGCGCTGGTGTTCGATACCGGCGAGGAAGTCTCCTATCGCGAGCTGCTGGCGCGCGCCGATCAGTGGGCTGAGGCGCTGGGTGTGGAACGCCGGCTGGTGGTGCTCTGCGTCCGCAACGATCTCGACTCGATTCTGGCCTATCTCGGCACATTGCGCGCCGGGCATCCGGTTCTGCTGCTGGCGGCAGGCGGGGCCGAGGCGCGCATTACGGATGCGTTTCAGCCCGACGCCATTTGGGATGCTGCGACCGGCACGCTGGAATGTGCGCCGGTGCCGCAGGGTGGCCTTCACCCCGATCTTGCTGTGCTGCTTTCGACGTCGGGGTCGACCGGCAGCCCCAAGCTGGTGCGGCTTTCGGCGGCGGCGGTTGCCGCCAACGCTTCGTCGATCTGCGCATATCTGGGGATCGGGCCGGACGAACGGGCGATCACCACCCTGCCGTTCCATTATTCCTATGGGCTTTCGGTGCTGCACTCGCATCTGATGGCCGGGGCGTCGCTTGCCGTGACCGACGTTTCCGTGACCCATCCGGCGTTCGAGGCGTTTCTGCACCTTGCCCGCCCGACTTCGCTTG
>NZ_DBNHFX010000004.1:0-14698 GCF_057137845.1 Sandaracinobacteroides sp.
GCAAATGTCGCGGCTGCCGTGCCCGAGCCTGCCGCCTGGGCGATGATGGTCGGCGGCTTCGCGCTGATCGGCCTGCGCACCCGCCGCCAGGTCGCGCGCGTTTCGAGCTGATCCGCCGACGCCTGCAACTAATCGACAACGGCCTGCCCCCATTGTGCGGGAGCAGGCCGTTGGCGCTTATCGCTTGTTCAGGAAGGCCGCCAGCGCGTCATAGGCCGGCAGAGAGATCGGGTGGATCGAGCGGTTGCTGGCGACCGGATTGCTGGCGAAACGCGCAATCACCATCTGGTTCACCTGATCGACCTAGATGGCCTGCCCGTGCACACCGACGGCCATCGTCTGGCCGCTGGCGCGGTGCCACCACTGGTTGGCATAGCTGCCGCCGTCCAGCCCCGGATATTTGGCGTTCGCGAACGCCTGCACATCGCCGGGAGCAAGAATCATCTTCACCACTGCGGGCGGCAAAATCTGCCTGCCGTTCCAGCGGCCATTGTTGCGGACCATTTCGCCAAAGCGCGCCATGTCGCGCAGGTTGGCGTTCAGGCCGCCGCCGCCGAACGCCGTTCCGATTCTGTCGACATTGACCGACGCCTCCAGGTCCATCCCCATCGGTTTCCAGACGCGCTCAGCAAGTTGCACGGCGAAAGGTGCGCCGCCAACCCGTTCCACGACCCATTGCAACGCGATGGTGTTGGGCGTGCGATAGACGAAATCCCCACCATGCGCGCCATTGCCGCCAAGGCTTGCGGCAAAGGCAAAATTGCCATCCGGCCCGACATAGCCCGGCGGCGGCGGCGCCATGCCCGCCGCAATCGCCATCTTAACCACGTCGCTCAGGCCGGTGCCGGTATAATCTTCATCGAAGGCGATGGCGGTGCGCATGTCCATCAACTGGCGGATCGTGGCGTTGCCAAAGCCCGATTTCGCCAGTTCGGGAACATAGCTTGCAACCGTACGGCTTTCGTCCAGCCTGCCTTCGCTCATCAACAGCAGCGCCAGCGTGCCGACGAAGCTTTTCGTGACCGACATGGCGATATGGCGACCATCGGGCGCAAGCGCCCCGGCATAGCGCTCATAGACGACCCGCCCCTTGTGCAGCACCACGATCCCGTCGGTGTAGTTCAGGTCGAACGCCTCTCCCCATGTCGTCTTGCGGCCATCCAGCGTGGTGAATGGAACCGCATCCAGATCCTGCCGCAGCGCGACGGCAAGCGGCGATGGCGCGCCTGCGCGATGCACCGTCGCGGTTGCCAGCAGCGCCTGCTGGTTGGAAAAGGCCCAGCGCAGCTTCGGAAAGCCGAACTGGCTGCCGTCGTCAAAGCGGACCTGCTTGTCGCGCGGCACCGGGCTTCCCTGCATCAGCCCCAGTTTCACCGGGTCGGATTGGGCCGCCGTCAGTTGCGGCGTCTGGGCGGTGGCGGATGTCGCCAGCAGCATCGCGGCCATGAAACCGGATTTCATCAATACTCTCCCCTTTGTTCCCTCGGCCAAGGCTGATGCGGCAACCGGGAAAGCGGCGTCAACCCCTCGGGTGCGCGCTTTGATAGACGTCAAGCAGGCGCGCGGTGTCGATCGCGGTATAGATCTGCGTGCTGGAAAGGCTGGCATGCCCCAGCAGTTCCTGGATTGTGCGCAGGTCGGCGCCACGCGCCAGCAGGTGGCTGGCGAAACTGTGCCGCAGCGCATGCGGGGTGGCGGTTTCCGGCAGCCCCAGCGCAACGCGGGCCTTGCGTAAGGTGGCGCGCAACACCCCGTCGGCCAGGGCGCCACCCCTGGCGCCGCGAAACAGCGGCGCATCGCGTGCGGGCGGATAGGGGCAAAGCTGCACATAGCGGGTGATCGCATCGCGCACCGGCGGCAGAACCACGACGGTGCGCTGTTTTCGCCCCTTGCCCAGAACCACCAGCGTTTCCGAAAGCGGCAATGCAGCGCCGGTAAGTGACAAAGCCTCGCCGATCCGAAGCCCTGAGCCATATAACAGCAGCAACACCGCCGTATCGCGCGCCTGTATCCACGGTTCGTCGTGGAATTCGCCGGTCGTTTCGGCCAGCGCCTCGGCATCGGCGGGCAACATCGGCCTCGGCAGGCCCTTTTTTACGCGCGGCGCCGCGACTGCCTCCAGCCCGTCGATCCGCGCGCCGTGGCGTTCGCGCAGGAAGGCGGCGAACGTCCGCAGCGCCGACAATTCGCGCGCCGCCGAGACGTTCCCCAGCCCTTCGCCCCGCCGCGCCGACAGGAACGCCCGCCAGTCGGCGGCAGTCATGCCGTCCAGCAGCGCAAGGTCTGCCGGGCGGCCATGCGCGAGGTTCACATGCGCGAACAGGCGGCCGATCGTTGCCGCATATGCCCGGACCGTATGTGCCGAAAGCCGACGTTCGTTCGCCAGCGACCGAAGCCAGGCGCGGGAAAGTTCGTCGGCCTGCATCGCGCGGCGTGCCGTCAGGCGATCGTTTCGCCGGTCTTGGCCCAGTCAGCGAGGAACTGTTCGAGGCCCCGGTCCGTCAGCGGGTGTTTCGCCAGCGCGCGCAGCACCGAAGGCGGTGCCGTCACGACATCGGCGCCGATCTTCGCCGCTTCCAGCACATGCACCGGATGGCGGACGCTGGCGACAAGGATTTCCGTGCGGAAATCGTAATTGTCGTAGATAAGGCGGATATCGTCGATCAACCGCATCCCGTCGAAACCGACATCATCATGGCGGCCGACGAACGGCGAAATGAAGGTTGCGCCTGCCTTCGCCGCCAGCAACGCCTGCGTCGCCGAAAAGCACAGTGTCACATTCACCTGCGTGCCTTCGCCCGTCAGCCGGCGGCAGGCCTTCAGGCCATCGAGGGTAAGCGGCAGCTTTACGCAGACATTGGACGCCACCGCTCGCACGACGTCAGCCTCGCGCAGCATGCCGTCGAAATCCGTGGCGACGACTTCGGCCGACACCGGCCCGTCGACCAGACCGCAGATTTCCTTCACCACGTCGAGGAACCGGCGGCCCGACTTGTGGATGAGGCTGGGGTTGGTCGTCACGCCATCGAGAAGGCCGGTGGCGGCAAGTTCGGCGATGTCTGCAACGTCGGCAGTGTCGACGAAGAACTTCATGGGGGATACTCCGTGCGGGATGCGTTGAGCTTGCTAGTCGCCAAGGCTAGGCAGCAAGTCAATGCGTGGAACGATCCTCCTCATGCAACATGGCCTCGGGGCGCTGACCTATCGCCTTCCTGCGGGTACGCCCACGGGAACGGTGGTGCAGGCGCCGCTCGGGCCGCGCCGCGTCGTCGGCGTCGTCTGGGACGAAGGCGTCTGGCCGGTCGAGCCGGTCGATGAGGCCCGACTGCGCGCCGCCGTCCCGATCGAAATGCCGCCGCTTGGCGCCCCGCTGCGGCGGCTCCTCGACTTCGTGGCCGGTTATTACATGGCGCCGCCGGCCGCTGTCCTCAGGATGGCGCTGCCACAGGCGGCGTTCGTTCCGGCGCCGAAACAGCCAGCCCTGTTCACGCTGGGTCCACTGCCCGAAAGCAGGCATCCTGCAAGAAAGGCGCTGCTGGCGCGGCTGCGCGCCGTCGCCGAAATCGGCCCGGCGCCGCTTGCAGTCTGGGCGGCCGCCGCCGAAGCGCGGCCCGATGCACTACGCGCACTGGTGAAGCAGGGGGCGTTGGTGTCGGCCGGCGATCAAGCTGTCGCCGACACGCCGCAAACGGCGCCCAGCCGCCCTGCTCTGCCGCCCGGCCCGCAGCTTGGCGCCGCGCAGCAGCAGGCCGCCGACGCGATGTGCCAGGCGGTGCGCGAAGCGAAGTTCCAGCCGTTCCTTCTGGATGGCGTAACGGGCGCCGGCAAAACCGAAGTCTATCTGGAAGCAGTGGCGTCGGCGATCGCCGATGGCGGGCAGGCCCTTGTGCTGTTGCCGGAAATCGCGCTGACGCAGGCATGGTTGCAGCGGTTCCACGCCCGGTTCGGCTTTGCCCCCGTCGTCTGGCATTCCGGGCTGACACCTGCCGCCCGCCGCGATGCCTTCCGGCAGATCATAGCTGGCGAAGCCGCCGTCGTCGTCGGTGCGCGTTCGGCGCTTTTTCTGGGCGCACCGCGCCTGAAGCTCATCGTCGTCGATGAAGCGCATGACCAGTCGTTCAAGCAGGAAGAAGGCGTACCCTACAACGGCCGCGACGTAGCCGTGATGCGCGCCCGGTTCGAGGCCTGCCCGGTGGTGCTGGCAACCGCGACGCCTGCCCTTGAAACCACGGAACAGGTGTCGCGCGGCAATTATCTCGTGCTGCACCTGCCGGATCGCCACGGCGGTGCGCGGCTGCCGAAAATCCACCTGATCGACCTGACGCGCGACCCGCCGCCGCGTGGAAAGTGGATCGCACCAACGCTTGCAGGCGCCGTCGATCAGCGTCTCGCCCGCGATGAACAGGTGCTGCTGTTCCTCAACCGCCGTGGCTATGCGCCCCTGACGCTGTGCCGCGCATGCGGCGAGCGCATCCAGTGCCCGCACTGCACGGCATGGCTGGTCGAGCACCGTTCGGCCGGAAGCCTGATCTGCCATCATTGCGGACATTCGATCCCGACGCCCGCAGCCTGCCCTTCCTGCGGCGTCGCGGACAGCCTTGCTCCCTGCGGGCCGGGGGTCGAGCGACTGGCCGAAGAAGTCGCCGCGCGCTGGCCTGCCGTGCGCGCCGAAGTCGTGACATCCGACAGCATCCGCACCCCCGACGACATGGCGGCGCTGGTCGATGCCGTCGATCGCGGGGATGTCAGGATCCTGATCGGCACACAGATGCTGGCGAAGGGCCATGACTTCCCCAACCTGACGCTGGTGGGCGTGATCGACGCCGACCTCGGCCTCGAAGGCGGCGACCTGCGGGCGGCCGAACGCTGCTTCCAGCAGATCCGCCAGGTGTCGGGCCGCGCCGGTCGTGGTGGAAAACCCGGCGATGTGTATCTGCAAACGCACCAGCCGCGCGCCCGCGTGATGCAGGCCCTGTGGAAGGGAGACGCCGCAGGCTTCCAGGCGGCCGAGCGTGAAATCCGGATGCTGTCGGGGATGCCACCGTTCGGCCGGCTGGCGGCGATCATCGTTTCATCCGAAGACGCCGCCGCCGCGCAAGAAACGGCAAAAAGGCTTGGCCAGGCAGCGCCTTTGCAAGACGGCATCGAAGTCTGGGGACCGGCGCCCGCGCCGCTGGCGATGCTGCGAGGCCGCCACCGCCACCGGCTGCTGGTGCATGCCACGCGCGCCGCCCCGTTGCAGGCCTATGTGCGCGATTGGCTGGGCCGTGTCCGCCACCCGTCGTCGGTCAGGGTGGCAATCGACATCGACCCGCAAAGCTTCGTCTAGAGGTTGGCGCCGCCCAACCGGTAGCTGGCAACGGGGGCATAACTGCTGCCGCCTTCCCCGGTATGGCTTTCCACCAGATGAAACCCGTCGACCTGCCATTCGACGGGTGGAAACGCGGTCGTCGAAAGCCATGGCCGCAAGGCGTCGCGCGGGGCACCTCCGCGCGCGAAACGGGCAATGGTGATGTGCGGCGCAAAGCGGCGTTCATCGACGGGAACGCCGGCCTGCCTGAGATGGCTGCGCACGCTTGCCGCAAGCGCCACCAGCTTTCCGCCATCGGTAACGCCCGCCCACAACACCGACGTGCGGTCTGCCCGGCCGGCATCGAAACTTCCCGGAAAGCCAAGCTGCAAGCGGAACGGCTGCTGCTGCACGCGGGACAGCGCATCCTCGGCGGCGGCGAGGCCATGCCGGTCAACGTTGCCGATGAAGGCAAGCGTCAGGTGCAGTTGCTCGTCGGTCTGCCAGTGGGCGTCGGCGATGCCGCCCATCGTCGCGCGCAACACTGCGCGCACCTCGGGCGGAGGGCGCAGCGCGACGAACAACCGTGTCATCTGGCTTTCGCCAACACGCCGATCACCACCGGGGCCATGTTTCTGGCCATCACTTTGGTGCCTTCGGCGTTGGGGTGCATGCCGTCGGCCAGCAGCAGCGCGCGATTCGCCGTCACGCCACGGGTGAAGAACGGATAGAGCGTTGCGCCATGCTTTTTCGCGAGCGCTGGATAGATGGCGTTGAAATCGCGCGCATAAACCGCCCCCATGTTCGGTGAGGCCAGCATGCCCGCCAGAATTACGGGTATGCCACGCCGCTCGAACTCGGAAAGAATCGAGTCGAGATTGGCGCGCGCATCTGCCGGCTTCTGGCCGCGCAGCATGTCGTTCGCACCCAACGCCACGATCGCGACATCGGGCTTCTGCTTCAGGCCGTTCAGCACCCACGCCAGCCGCGCCTTGGCCTGCGCCGTCGTATCGCCCGACACTCCGGCGTTGTGCACACTCACCTTCAGCCCCTGCGCGCGCAACGTGGTTTCCAGCCGTGCCGGAAAGCTCTCTCCCGGCTTCAGTTGATATCCGGCAGTCAGGCTGTCGCCCAGTGCCAGCACCAGCGGCTGCGCTGCGACGGGCACCGCAATCAGGCCGAAAAACAGTGCAATCAGATGGAAAATGCCGAAAATTCGGCCATATGGGCGGCTTCGGGATTGCAAGAAGGTTCCTCCATGCCGTCTGACTATGCTGCTGATATGGTGATTGTCGCCCGCAATGTCACGCTGCGGCTGGGAGACGGCGCGGCGCAGGTCGAGGTGCTTCGCGGCATCGACCTCGATGTGCCATCGGGCGAGCGGCTGGCGATTCTCGGCCCGTCGGGCAGCGGCAAGTCCAGCCTGATGGCCTGCCTTTCGGGGCTGGAGGCTGCAACTTCCGGCAGTATCCGGATTGCCGGGCAGGAACTCTCCGGCCTTTCCGAAGACGATCTGGCGCGCGCGCGGCGGGGCCGGATCGGCATCGTGTTGCAGGCTTTCCACCTGATCCCCACCATGACCGCGCGGGAAAATGTGGCGATGCCGCTGGAACTGGCGGGCCGCCCGCTGGCGTTCCAGCAAGCCGCCGAGGAACTGCATGCGGTAGGGCTTGGCCAGCGCCTCGACCATTATCCCGCGCAACTGTCGGGCGGCGAACAGCAGCGGGTGGCGCTGGCGCGGGCGCTTGCCGTGCGGCCTGCCCTGCTGTTCGCCGACGAGCCAACGGGCAACCTCGACGCCACCACCGGCGCCGCCATCATCGACCTTCTGTTCCGCAGGCTCGATGAAACCGGCGCGACGCTGGTTATGATCACCCACGACCGGGATCTCGCCGATCGCTGTTCGCGGGTGATCCACATGCGCGACGGCCGCATCGCCGGCAGCAGGCCGGAAGCAGCATGACCACCGCACCGGATCAGCCGCCCGGCTGGCGGATGGCGCTTCGCATTGCGCTTCGTGAAGCGCGCGGCGGCCCCGGCGCGTTGCGGCTGCTGTTTGCCTGCGTGCTGCTGGGCGTTCTGGCGATTGCCGCAGTCGGCAGCCTTGGCAGCGCGATCGCAACCGGCATGGCCAACGAAGGCCAGACGATTCTGGGCGCCGACATCGAGGTGCGCCTGTCGCAGCGAAAGCCGACGCCACAGGAACACCAAGCGTTCAAGCGAGCCGGGCTGGTATCCGATGGCGCCCGCATGCGCGCAATGCTGCGCGGGGAAACGGGCGCGGCTTCGGGGCGCGAACTGCTGGTCGAACTGAAGGCCGTCGATACCGGCTGGCCGCTCTATGGGCAGGCGCAACTCGGCGGCGGCGGCGGCAACACCGAGGTGCAGGAAGCACTCGCCAAAGGCGCGGTCGTTGCCGAACCGCTGGCCGCGCAACTGGGCCTGCGGCCGGGCGACATGGTGTCAATCGGCATGGCGCGGATGCCGGTCGCTGCAATCCTGACGGTCGAGCCGGACCGCGCGGGCGAGGGGTTCACGCTTGGCCCATCGGTCCTCGTCTCGATGCAGGCGCTCGATCAGACCGGACTGATCCAGCCGGGAAGCCTCTACACCTGGCATGTGCGCCTGAAACTTCCGCCGGGGGCCGATCCTGCCGGCACGGCTGATGCGCTGAATGCGGCATTTCCGCATGCGGGATGGCGCATGATCGACCGGCGCGATGCGGCGCCGGGCGTCGGCCGCTTCATGGACCGCATGACCGGCTTCCTGACGCTCGTCGGACTGGCCTCGCTTGCGGTTGCCGGCGTTGGCGTCGGCAATGGCGTTCGCACCTATCTGGACCGCCGGTCGGCGACGATCGCCACGCTGAAGGCGCTGGGCGCCAGTTCGGCGCTGATCCGGCGCGCGTATCTTCTGGTGATCGCCGCAGTTACGCTGGTTGCGGCCTTTGCCGGTGCGCTGCTTGGCGCTGCCGCCCCTATGGTTGTCGTCGGCCTTGCAGGGGATGCCCTGCCGGTACCGCCTGCCGTTGGCCTGTATCCGGCGCCGTTGCTGACGGCGATGACGTTCGGGCTGCTGCTGTGCCTTGCCTTCGCGCTGCCGCCGCTTGCGCGGGCAAGCGCGCTTCCTGCGCAACGGATGTTCCGTGGTTCGGCCGAAAGCTGGCCATGGCCGTCTGCACGAACGCTTGCGGTATCGTTCATCGCCGGTGCGCTCGCTGTGGCACTTGGGGTCTGGCAGGCTCCGGATCGCCAGTTCGCCCTGATGTTCCTTGGTGGCGCTGCTGCGGTTCTCGTGGTGCTGCACTTCATGGGCGCACTGGCCGAACGTGCAGCAAGGCGGCTACCCCGACCGCGTTCGGCCGTGGGGCTGCTTGCCTTGTCCAGCACCCGGCGCCCCGGCGCCATGACGCGGCAACTGGTGGTGGCGCTGGGCCTCGGCCTCAGCCTGTTCTCGGCACTTGCCTTCATCGAATCGGGCTTTTCCGGCGAGCTGAACCGGACGGTGCCGGAGAAAGCGCCCGCCTTCTTCCTGCTCGATCTGCCGAAAGACGACCACGACAGGTTTCTGGCGTTGATGCCGAAAGGCACCGACCTGCGGTTGGTTCCCAGCCTGCGCGGGCCGGTGGTGGCGGTGAAGGGGGTTCCGGTTTCCGAACTCGGCCCTCCGCCGGAAGGCAGCTATGTGCTGGAAGGCGATCGCGGGCTGACATTTTCCGCCGACATTCCGCAGGGCAACACCCTGACCGAGGGAAAATGGTGGCCAGCGGGATACGCCGGGCCGCCGCTCGTTTCGATGGAGGCCGAACAGGCGCGGCTGCTCGGCCTTCGGGTTGGCGACACGATCACCGTTTCGGTACTTGGCACCGATATCACCGCAACGATCGCATCGCTGAGGCAGGTCAACTGGGACAGTCTGGGGTTCAATTTCGTGCTGGTCTATGATCCGGCGACGCTTGCGGGCGCACCCTACAGCTTTATGGCGACTGCAACCCCGCCCGACGCATCGCTGGCCGGGTTCACCAACCTCGTCAGCCGCAATTTCCCCAGCATATCAGTGATTCGGGTGGCGGATGTCGTCGGGCAGGTTTCAGGCATCCTGAGGCAGACCGGTGTGGCGGTAAGGGCGGCGGCAAGCGTCGCCATCCTTGCCGGTATCGCGGTGCTGGCAGGCGCGATGGCGGCGCAGGCGCGGGTGCGGACGGCAGACAATGTCATCATGAAGACGCTGGGCGCGACCAGGCTGCAACTCATGTCGGCGGCGGCCATCGAATATGCAGGGCTTGGCTTCATCGTCGGTATTGCGTCGTTGCTGCTGGGTGGCGTGGCCGGATGGCTGGTGCTGCGGCAGGTGCTGAACCTTGGCTGGCACCCCGACTGGCCGATGGCGATTCTGACCGTGCTTGCGGGCGCATTGCTGACGATGTTCCTCGGGCTGGCGGGCGCATGGAGGACACTTGGCACCAGGGTTGCGACGGCGCTCCGCCAGCAGTGATGGTGAAATATTTCGATAACGCAAAAAATATTTCATCAATGAAAGATTTCGCTGGCGCCACTTGAAAGACCTTGTTACAAGCGCGATATGAACAGCCAACCGGACATGCGACAGGGCATTGGAAACTCCGGTTGGATGGAGAGGCTTTCAATGGTCAATCAGGGTGACCCCCGGTTTGATCGCGGCGCGACCGCCGCGTTTGGACGTTCAGGCGCCGCCGCTGCGGCCGAATATGACGCCGGTCTGCGCCGGCACATGCTTAGCGTTTACAACTACATGATGTCGGGCGTGCTGCTGACGGCGATCGTCGCCATGGGCATGGCCTACACCGGCGCGGTGAACGCGCTCGTCAACCCGGTAACACATGGCCTCAGCGGTCTTGGCTGGGTCGTGGCGCTTGCGCCGCTCGGATTCGTGCTGCTGCTTGGTTTCCGCTTCCAGTCGATGTCGGAAAGCGCCGTGCAGATGCTGTTCTGGGCGTTCGCCGCCATCATGGGCGCGTCGATGTCGACGATCTTCCTTGTCTATACGGCAACGTCGATCGCCACCACCTTCTTCGCGACCGCTGCGGCTTTTGCCGGTCTCAGCCTCTATGGCTACACGACGAAGCGCGACCTGTCGGGCCTCGGCACGTTCCTGGTGATGGGCCTCGTCGGCATTCTCGTGGCGATGGTGCTGAACATGTTCCTGCACTCCGGCCCGCTGGCGATGGTGATTTCGATCCTCGGCGTGCTGATCTTCGCCGGGCTTACCGCCTACGACACGCAGAAGATCAAGCTCAGCTACGATTATGTCGCCGGAACCGACATGGCCGGCAAAGCGGCGATCATGTCGGCGCTGACGCTGTATCTCGATTTCATCAACATGTTCCAGTTCCTGCTCAGCTTCCTCGGCCAGAGGGACTGACGACAGAGGGGCTGGCCAACAAGTTTCAAAGTTGCACGAAGAGAGCGACCCTGACCCCGGCAGCGACCCTGCCGGGGTTTTTTTCTTTCCGCCCGGCAGCGCCCCTTCCCTTTCGGCGCTGTGGCAGCCATGAATACCGAACAAGCAACACCGGGTGCGAAGCGGGGAGCGCAATGGTCGACGATATCTATCACCACCACGCAAAGTCGCTCGACGGGCGCGACGTGCATCTGGCTGATTTTCGCGGCAAGGTGCTTCTTATCGTGAACGTCGCTTCGAAATGCGGCTTCACCCCGCAATATGCCGGGCTTGAAGAGCTTCAACAGAAATTTGCCGACAAGGGCTTCTCGGTGCTGGGCTTTCCCTGCAACCAGTTCGGCCGGCAGGAACCGGGCAACGAAGCGGAAATCGCCAGATTCTGCTCGACGACCTATCCCGTCACCTTCCCGATGTTCGCCAAGATCGACGTGAACGGCGAAAAGACCCATCCGCTCTACCGGCAGCTGAAGGCGGCGGCCCCCGGCCTGCTCGGCTCGACCAACGTCAAGTGGAACTTCACCAAATTCCTGATCAGCCGCGAGGGTGAAGCCGTCGAACGCTTCGCCCCGACGATGAAACCCGCTGACATCGCGCCGAAAATCGTGAAACTGCTGAACGACTAGACCATGCCGCTGATCGCTATCGATGGCACTGCCGCTTCCGGCAAGGGCACGATCGCCCGCGCACTGGGGCGGCATTTCGGTGTGCCGCATCTGGATACCGGCGCGCTGTATCGGGCGGTGGCGCTTGGCGCGGTGCGCGCCGGGCTGAACCTCGATGATGGCCCCGCCTGCGCGGCAAAGGCCACCGCACTCGACCTCTCGTTGCTGGAGGATCCGGAGCTCCGCAGCGCCTCCTCCGGCGAAGCCGCGTCGCGCGTGTCGGCCCTGGCCGAAGTGCGCGCGGCGTTGCTGGCGTTCCAGCGTGCGTTCGCCGGGCAGCCCGGCGGCGCCATCCTCGACGGCCGCGACATCGGCACGGTGATCGCCCCCGAGGCCGACGCCAAGCTGTTCGTCACCGCGCGCCCCGAAGTGCGTGCCCACCGCCGCTATCTCGAACTGACGGCGGCCGGTCGCGAAGTGACCGAGGAACGCATTCTTGCAGACATTCTGACCCGTGACGCGCGCGACAGCGGGCGGGCAGAAGCCCCTCTCAGGCAGGCCGACGACGCCGTCTTGCTAGATACGAGCGATTTGGATATAGCCGCCGCTGTCCAGCAGGCGCTCGCAATCACTGCACGCAGGTTGGGCCGGATTTCCTGAAAGCTGGCGCCGGAAGACTGTTCTTCCGCGTGCCCGTTCGCTTTTCGGGATCCGCGGCAACAACTCCAACCCCGGCGGACCGCGCCAGTGAAGCGGCCGACGGGCCTTTTGAACGATAGGATGTTCATGGCTTCCAGCGCAATGCCCACCCGCGACGATTTCGCCGCGCTCCTCGACAAATCCCTGGGCGAATCCCAGAGCTTCGAGGGTAAGGTGGTGAAGGGGCGGGTCACCGCCATCGAGAATGATCTGGTTGTGATCGATGTGGGCCTGAAATCGGAAGGCCGTGTATCGATCCGCGAATTCACCCCCCCCGGCCAGGCGCCGCAGGTTGCCGTCGGCGACACTGTCGAAGTCTATGTCGACCGCGTGGAAAACGCCCATGGCGAAGCCATGCTGAGCCGTGACCGCGCCCGTCGCGAAGCCGCCTGGGACAAGCTCGAAGGCCAGTTCAACGCCGGCGAGCGTGTGGACGGCACCATCTTCGGCCGCGTGAAGGGTGGCTTCACCGTCGATCTCGGCGGCGCAGTGGCCTTCCTCCCCGGCAGCCAGGTCGACATCCGCCCCGTGCGCGACGTGACGCCGCTGATGGGCATCGCCCAGCCGTTCCAGCTTCTGAAGATGGACCGCAAGCGCGGCAACATCGTCGTTTCGCGCCGCTCCATCCTCGAGGAAACGCGCGCCGAAGCCCGCACCGGCCTGATCCAGAGCCTGTCCGAAGGCCAGGTGATCGACGGCGTGGTGAAGAACATCACCGACTACGGCGCCTTCGTCGATCTCGGCGGCATCGACGGCCTGCTGCACGTCACCGACATGAGCTACAAGCGCGTCGGCCACCCGAACGAAGTCATCAATATCGGCGACACGGTGAAGGTGCAGATCATCCGCATCAACCGCGACACCCAGCGCATCAGCCTCGGCATGAAGCAGCTGGAAAGCGATCCGTGGGAAGGCGCCGAAGCCAAGTATCCGGTCGGCGCCAAGCTGACGGGCCGCGTGACCAACATCACCGAATATGGCGCATTCATCGAGCTGGAGCCGGGCATCGAAGGCCTCGTCCACGTCTCGGAAATGAGCTGGGTGAAGAAGAACGTCCATCCGGGCAAGATCGTTTCGACCAGCCAGGAAGTCGATGTCGTCATCCTCGAAGTCGATTCCGACAAGCGCCGCATTTCGCTCGGCCTGAAGCAGGCCCAGCGCAATCCGTGGGAAGTGTTCGCAGAACAGCACCCGGTTGGTTCGGTCGTCGAAGGCGAAGTCAAGAACTCGACCGAGTTCGGCCTGTTCATCGGCCTGCCCGGCGAAGTGGATGGCATGGTGCACATGTCGGACATCGCCTGGGGTGTTTCGGGTGAAGCTGCGCTGCAACTGCACCACAAGGGCGAAGTCGTCCGCGCGCAGGTGCTGGAAGTCGACGTCGAGCGCGAGCGCATCTCGCTTGGGATCAAGCAGGTTTCCGGCGAAGGCGCAGCCCAGCCGGGCGCAGTTGCCGCTTCGGGCGACATGAAGAAGAGCGAAGTGGTGACGGCGATCGTGCGCGAAGCACGCGACGGCGGCATCGAAGTGCAGATCGGCGAAGACGGCCCGACCGCCTTCATCAAGCGCTCGGACCTGTCGCGCGACCGCGACGAGCAGCGCCCGGAACGCTTCCAGGTCGGTCAGAAGATCGACGCCATGGTGGTCGGTTTCGAGCGTGGCAAGAAGCCGATGCTGTCGATCAAGGCGATGCAGATCGCCGAAGAAAAGCAGCAGGTCGCGCAGTATGGATCGTCGGACTCGGGCGCTTCGCTCGGCGACATCCTGGGCGCCGCCCTCAACAAGGCGAAGCACGACGGCTGATCGTCCGGCTCTCGCTGCAAGGCTGGAAAGGGGCAGCGTCACAGACGCTGCCCCTTTTTCTTTGCTGTTGAAGGGGTTGACCGACTCTGCTGTTTTCCGTCATAAGTGGCCGGCAGGGGGAGGATTGTGTGATGATCCGTTCTGAACTGGTGCAGAAGATTGCCGACGCGAACCCGCACCTCGGGCCGAGGGAAGCCGAGCGCGTCGTTTCAACCATCCTCGACGCGATCAGCGAACGGCTGGCCGATGGCGGGCGGGTGGAATTGCGCGGCTTCGGCGCATTCTCGACACGGGACCGCGATGCCCGCACCGGCCGCAATCCGCGCACCGGAGATTCGGTCGACGTCGGCGCAAAGCGGGTGCCGCACTTCAAGCCCGGCAAGGAATTGCGCGAACGCCTGAACATGTAGGCGCGCCACCGCGCCCCATCGATCAGCCAGCGCCGATCAGTCGGCTCTGTCCCGATAGGCCAACAGCCGCAGCGCGTTGAACACGACGATCAGCGTCGATCCTTCGTGCATGGCAACCGCCGGTCCCAGCCCCAGGCCCAGGATCGTGGCAGGCACCAGCACCGCCACCATGCCGAGGCTGACGAACAGGTTCTGCCGGATCACAGACCGCGTCCGCCGACTGAGGCCGACCGCGAACGGCAGCCGCGACAGATCATCCGCCATCAGTGCGATGTCTGCCGTTTCCAGCGCCACGTCGGAACCGGCCGCCCCCATGGCGATCCCGACGCTCGCATTGGCCATCGCCGGTGCATCGTTCACGCCATCGCCAACCATTGCGACGTCGCCATCCTGCCTCAGGCGCCGGATCGCCGACACCTTGTCTTCGGGCATCAGGTCGCCCCAGGCTTCATCAAGGC
>NZ_DBNHFX010000005.1:0-6399 GCF_057137845.1 Sandaracinobacteroides sp.
GATTCATATCAAAGACCATATCCATTGCCCGTGGTTGTGGGGCGCCCTATCATGCCGCCTCATCGCGGCGCGGAGAGAAACCCATGACGGACCTTGCAGCGCCAAGCCCATTCGAACAGCAACGAGCCCTCTGGCTCAGCACCATCGCGTTTACGCTGTGCTTCGCAGTCTGGACGATCTTTTCCATCATCGGCCTGTCCATCAAGGACGAGCTGGGCCTGACGGAATCAGAGTTCGGCCTGCTGATCGCCACGCCTGTGCTCAGCGGCTCGCTGACGCGGCTGTTCCTCGGCGTCTGGACCGAACGCTACGGCGGCCGTCTGGTGTTTTCGGTGCAGATGGTTCTGGCCGGCATTGCCACATGGGCGCTTACCTTCGCCAGCACCTATGCCGGGTTCCTGTTTGCGGCGCTTGGCGTCGGCCTTGCCGGCGGCTCGTTCATCATCGGCGTCGCCTATGTGTCGAAATGGTTTCCGCAACAAAAGCAGGGAACTGCGCTTGGCGTCTTCGGCATGGGCAACGTCGGCGCGGCCGTAACCAAGTTCCTTGCGCCGTTCGTGCTGATCGCCGCCGGCTGGCAGGGCGTGGCACAGGTCTGGGCGTCGGTCATCATCGTGATGGGCGTGCTCTATTACCTGCTGGCGCGCGATGATCCGGATTTCGCCCGGCGCCGGGCCGACGGTGTCGCGGCCCCTACCCTTGCCGAACAGTTCGCCCCGCTGAAGAAGCTTCAGGTCTGGCGCTTCGCCCTCTATTACTTCTTCGTCTTCGGCGGTTTCGTGGCGCTGGCGCTGTGGCTGCCGCACTATCTCGTGGAAGTTTACGGGATCGACGTGAAGACGGCAGGCATGGCCGCGGCCGCGTTCAGCCTTTCCGCCAGCATATTCCGTGCCTATGGCGGCATGCTGTCCGACCGGGTGGGCGCACGTTCGGTCATGTACTGGACGTTCGGCTTCTCGCTGCTGCTGCTGTTCATGCTGTCCTATCCGCCGACGGAATATGTGATCCGCGGCAAGAACGGTCCGATCCACTTCGCCACCGAAATGGATCTCTGGCCCTTCGTCGCCACAACGTTTGCGCTCGGCTTCTTCATGAGCCTCGGCAAGGCGGCGGTGTTCCGGCACATCCCGGTCTATTATCCGAACCATGTGGGTGCCGTCGGCGGTCTCGTCGGCATGATCGGCGGCCTCGGCGGTTTCATCCTGCCGATCGTGTTCGGCGTCCTCCTCGACGTCACCGGCATCTGGACTTCGTCGTTCGTGCTGCTGTTCCTGATCGTTCTGGTGTCGATGACCTGGATGCACCTGTCGATCCGTGCGATGGAGCGCCAGGCTCATGGCGCCGCCCTCGACCGGCTGCCGAACTTCCCCGAACTGCAGGAAGTGCACGATCCCGAAGTCACCGTGATGCCACATGTAATCGAGGACTGGCGCCCGGAAGAGCCGCAGTTCTGGGCCGACAAGGGCCGTTCGATCGCAAGGCGGAACCTCTGGATCTCCATCCCGGCGCTGACCCTTGCGTTTGCGGTCTGGATGGTGTGGTCGATCGTCGTCTCGAAGCTGCCTGCGATCGGTTTCGATTTCGGCGAAGACCAGTTGTTCTGGCTGGCGGCGTTGCCGGCGCTCTCTGGCGCCACGCTGCGTATCTTCTACAGCTTCATGGTGCCGATCTTTGGCGGCAGGCTGTGGACGACGATTTCAACCGCCTCGCTGCTGATCCCGGCGATCGGCATCGGCTATGCTGTCCAGAATCCTGAAACCCCCTATGTGATCTTTGCGGTGCTGGCGCTGCTGTGCGGCTTCGGCGGCGGCAACTTCGCCTCGTCGATGGCGAACATCGCCTTCTTCTTCCCCCGTTCGGAAAAGGGCCACGCGATGGCGCTGAACGCCGGGCTTGGGAATCTCGGCGTGTCGCTGATGCAGTTCCTGGTGCCGATCGTCGTCACCATGGGCATGTTCGGCGCCGTCGGCGGGCCGGCGCAGCAACTGGCCGATGGCGGGCAGGTATGGATCCAGAACGCCGGCTTCATCTGGGTCCCGTTCATCCTCGCCTCGACGGCGCTGGCATGGCTCGGCATGAACGACATCGCCGATGCGCGATCCAGCTTCCGCGAGCAGGCCGTCATCTTCTCGCGCAGGCACAACTGGGTGATGTGCGTCCTCTATGTCGGCACGTTCGGCAGCTTCATCGGCTATTCGGCCGGTTTCCCGCTGCTCTCGAAGCTGGTGTTCCCCGAAGTCGATGCGCTGAAGTTCGTGTTCCTCGGGCCGCTGATCGGGGCGCTCAGCCGCGCCGGCAGCGGCTGGCTGGCCGACAGGATGGGGGGCGCGCGCGTCACCTTCTGGGTGTTCGTCGGCATGATCGCGGCAGTTGTCGGTGTGATCTGGGCGCTGGGGAACGCCTCGTTCATCGGCTTCTTCGCCTTCTTCATGGCGCTGTTCTTCTTCACCGGCGTCGGCAATGCCTCGACCTTCCAGATGATCCCCGTGATCATGCGGACCGACATGCAGCGCCTCGCCCCCGATCTCGACCTCGTGTCCCGCAACCGGCAGGCCGAACGCGAAAGCGCCGCGATCATCGCCTTCACCAGCGCGATCGGCGGTTACGGCGGCTTCTTCATCCCCAAGGCCTATGGCAGTTCCATCGCGATGACGGGTTCGCCCATCCTGGCGCTGTGGCTATTCCTTGGCTTCTACGTCATATGCCTCGCTGTCACCTGGGTGGTTTACACTCGCAAGGGCGGCCTGTTGCATGATATCGAACGCGGCCGTGCACAGCCTGCCGCCCTACCCGCCTGACTATTGAGGAGCACACCATGAGCCAGCTTATGGATCGCCTGAACTTCCTGAAATCGCTTCGAAAAGACACTTTCGCCGGCGGACATGGGCAGACGACGATCGAAAACCGCGACTGGGAAGATGCCTATCGGCGTCGTTGGCAGCACGACAAGATCGTCCGGTCGACCCACGGTGTGAACTGCACCGGTTCCTGCTCGTGGAAGATCTATGTGAAGTCGGGCATCGTCACCTGGGAAACCCAGCAGACCGATTATCCGCGCACCCGGCCCGACCTTCCCAACCACGAACCGCGCGGCTGTGCGCGCGGTGCTTCCTATAGCTGGTATCTCTACAGCGCGAACCGGGTGAAGACCCCGCTGGTCCGTGGGCGGCTGATGCGGATGTGGCGGGAAAAGCGCCGCACCATGAGCGCGGTCGAGGCATGGTCGTCGATCCAGAATGATCCGGCGGCACGCGAAAGCTACACCCGCATTCGCGGCAAGGGCGGATTCGTCCGCGCAAGCTGGGACGAAGTGACCGAGATCGTCGCTGCGGCCAACGCCTTCACCACGAAAAAATACGGTCCCGACCGGGTGTTCGGCTTCTCGCCGATCCCTGCCATGTCCATGATTTCCTATGCGGCGGGCGCGCGCTACCTGTCGCTGCTCGGCGGCACCTGCATGTCGTTCTACGACTGGTATTGCGACCTGCCGCCCGCCAGCCCGCAGACATGGGGCGAACAGACCGACGTTCCGGAATCGGCCGACTGGTACAATTCCGGCTACCTGATCCTCTGGGGCTCGAACGTGCCGCAAACGCGCACGCCCGACGCACACTTCTACACCGAAGTCCGCTACAAGGGCACCAAAAGCGCGGTCGTCTGCCCCGACTATTCGGAAGCAGCAAAGTTCGCCGACATCTGGCTCAACGCCAAGCAGGGCACCGACACCGCGCTCGGCATGGCGTTCGGCCATGTCATCCTCCGCGAGTTCCACCTCGACCGGAAGGTGCCCTACTTCGACGATTACTGCCGCCGCTACTCAGACATGCCGATGCTGGTCCGCCTCGACCGGAAGGGTGACCGGCTGATTCCGGGCAGGCAGTTGCGCGCAGCCGATTTCGACGGCGCTCTGGGCGAAGCCAACAACCCCGACTGGAAGACCGTCGGCATCGACGACGGCACCGGCGATGTTGTGGCGCCGAACGGTTCGATCGGTTTCCGCTGGGGTGAATCCGGCAAGTGGAACCTCGAACAGAAGGCCGGCGGGCGCGACGTGAGCCTGCGCCTCAGCCTCGCCGACAACCATGACGAAATCGCATCGGTTGCCTTCCCCTATTTCGGCGGCGCCGCCACCAACGGCTTCGAGATCGACGACCGTGGCGAAGTGCTGAACCGGAACATCCCGACCAAGCGCATGAAGCTGGCGAGCGGCGAGGAAGTGCTGGTCGCCACAGTATTCGACCTGCTCTGCGCGAACTACGGTCTCGATCGCGGCTTCGGCGGAGAGCATGTCGCCAAGGACTATGACGCCGATGTGCCGTTCACGCCCGCCTGGGCCGAACGCATCACCGGCGTCCGCCGCGACAAGATCGTCCAGGTCGCCCGCGAGTTCGCCGACAACGCCGAAAAGACCAACGGCCGTTCCATGGTCATCATCGGCGCCGGTATGAACCACTGGTTCCACATGGACATGAACTACCGCGCGGTCATCAACATGCTGGTGCTGTGCGGCTGCGTCGGGCAATCCGGCGGCGGCTGGGCGCACTATGTCGGGCAGGAAAAGCTCCGCCCGCAGACCGGCTGGACCGCGCTTGCCTTCGCGCTCGACTGGGCGCGCCCGCCGCGCCACATGAACGGCACGTCGGCCTGGTATGCCCACACCGACCAGTGGCGCTATGAAACGGTCACCTCGAAGGAACTGCTGTCTCCGACTGCCCCTGACGGCGACTGGGAAAAGCTGAGCCTGATCGACTACAACATCCGTGCCGAGCGGATGGGGTGGCTGCCATCGGCGCCGCAATTGAAGACCAACCCGCTGGAAGTCGGCCGCGCGGCCAAGGCCGCCGGCGTCGCCGCCAAGGACTATGTGGCCGAACGGTTGAAGTCCGGCGAACTGCAAATGAGCTGCGAAGACCCGGATGCGCCCGAAAACTGGCCGCGCAACCTGTTCGTCTGGCGCTCGAACCTTTTGGGTTCGTCGGGCAAGGGGCATGAATATTTCCTGCGCCACCTGCTTGGCACGGACCATGGCATGCAGGGCAAGGACCTTGGCGAGGAAGGCCGGGTGAAGCCGGTCGAAGCCGTCTGGCGCGACGAGGCGCCCGAAGGCAAGCTGGACCTGCTGGTCACGCTGGACTTCCGCATGTCGACGACGGCCGTCTATTCCGACATCGTGCTGCCAACGGCAAGCTGGTACGAAAAGGACGACCTGAACACGTCCGACATGCACCCGTTCATCCACCCGCTGCAGGCGGCGGTCGATCCGGCGTATGAATCCAAGACCGACTGGGAAATCTTCAAGGCGATCGCGAAGAAGTTCTCGGAAGTTGCGCCGGGCACGCTGGGTGTCGAAACCGACGTTGTGCAATGGCCGCACCAGCACGACACGCCAGCGGAACTGGCGCAGAACATCGTCGCTGACTGGAAGCGCGGTGAATGTGATCTGATCCCCGGCAAGACGGCGCCCGCCTACATCGAGGTGGAGCGGGATTATCCCAACCTCTACAAGCGCTTCACCGCACTTGGGCCGCTGATGGAAAAGATCGGCAACGGCGGCAAGGGCATCGCCTGGGATACCAAGCACGAAGTGCACCACCTGAAAGAACTGAACGGCACGGTGGTCGAAGAAGGCGTCACCAAGGGCATGGCCCGGATCGACACCGGGATCGACGCCGCCGAAGTGGTGCTGATGCTTGCGCCGGAAACCAACGGTGAAGTTGCCGTGAAGGCGTGGGATGCACTGGGCCAGATCACCGGCCGCAACCACAAGCATCTGGCCGAAACCAAGGAAGACGAGAAGATCCGCTTCCGCGACATCGCCGCCCAGCCGCGCAAGATCATCTCGTCGCCCACATGGTCGGGTATCGAGAGCGAAAACGTGTCCTACAACGCCGGCTGGACCAACGTGCATGAACTGATCCCGTGGCGCACCGTCACCGGCCGCCAGCAGATCTATCAGGATCACGAATGGATGCGCGCGTTCGGTGAAGGCTTTGTGACGTGGCGGCCTCCGGTCGACCTCAAGACCGTGGGCGCCAACATCACCCATGCGCTTGGCGCGAACGAACCGCATGTCGTGCTGAACTTCATCACCCCGCACCAGAAATGGGGCATCCACTCGACCTACACCGACAACCTCTTGATGCTGACCCTGAACCGGGGCGGCCCGGTGGTGTGGATCTCGGAAGTGGACGCGAAGAAGGCAGGCCTCGTCGACAATGACTGGGTCGAGGTGTTCAACGTGAACGGTGCAATCACCGCCCGCGCCGTCGTCAGCCAGCGCATGAAGGAGGGCACGATCTTCATGTACCACGCGCAGGAAAAGATCGTGAACACTCCGGGCAGCCAGCTTACCGGCAAGCGCGGCGGCATCCACAACTCCGTCACCCGGACGGTTGTGAA
>NZ_DBNHFX010000006.1:0-8115 GCF_057137845.1 Sandaracinobacteroides sp.
GCTCGTTGCTGTTCGAATGGGCTTGGCGCTGCAAGGTCCGTCATGGGTTTCTCTCCGCGCCGCGATGAGGCGGCATGATAGGGCGCCCCACAACCACGGGCAATGGATATGGTCTTTGATATGAATCAATCACCTTGTCCACGCCGACCGGCATTAGGACCGTAGCGCTCCGGTATCTGCGGCAATTTTCCTTCTGCATGCCGCAGATACCGTTAACCGCCGGATTGTAGTCGGGAATATTGCAGATTGATTATTGTCAATTTGCATTGAGGGGACGAATTGATGGATGATATCGAAAGGGCGAAGCTGCGCCGGTTGCCGTTGTTCCGCGAAATGCAGACGCAGACGTTCGACAGCCTGATGGATGTGGCAAAATCGCACAGCTTTCCCGCAGACCATGAATTGATCCGGCAGGGCGAAACCGGGGAATTTCTGCACATCATCGTCAGTGGCACCGCCGAGCTGTACGCATCGTGGAAAGGCCGTCGCACGGTTCTCGGCGCGGTCCAGCCCGTTTCCGCATTCATTCTGGCTGCCAGTGTTTGCGATGCGCCCTATCTGATGTCGGCGCGCACGGTCGAAACGTCGCGTATCATTGAGATTCCGAATGCTGATGTCAGGGTGGCGCTGCGCCGCGATCCAGACTTTTCGATGGCCATGATGCGCGAACTCGCCGAAGGGTATCGCGGCTTCGTTCGTCAGTCGAAGAATCTGAAGTTGCGCAGCTCGGTCGAGCGGCTGGCAGCCTTCCTCCTGCATCTCTCGGACCGGCACGAGGGCGCGGCGACGTTTCCCCTGCCGACTGAAAAGCGGCACCTTGCTTCGTATCTTGGCATGACGCCGGAATATTTTTCCCGTTCGATCAAGTTTCTGTCGGGCAAGGGGGTAACGATCCGCGGCAATGGCGTTGTCATCAACGATCGCCTGACACTGACCTCGGTTGCCTTTCCCGACCAGTTGATGGATGGCCGGAACTGAAACCCCGACGGCGGGGCCAGACGGGAGGCGGGATGGCCCTGACGATCTTCGGTATTCGCAACTGCGACACGATGAAGAAGGCGCGTGCGTGGCTTGATGCTGCCGGTATCGCCTATCGGTTCCACGACTACCGGACGGATGGGGTGCAGCGCGACGACCTGCTGCGCTGGTGCGGGGCGCTCGGCTGGGAGCGCGTGCTGAACCGCGCCGGCACGACGTTCCGGCGGCTTCCCGATGCGGTGCGCTCGGGTATCGACGAGGCGACTGCGATCGAACAGATGCTGGAGCAGCCCGCCATGATCCGCAGACCCATTCTGGAGGGCGATGGCGTGCTGCTGGCTGGCTTTCGGGCCGACGACTATGCGAGAGCGCTGTTGCCAGCGGCTTGACCGGCAGCGCGCCTGCCGCGCCAATGGCCGCAGATCCAACAGCGGCGACGTTTGTGCCGACGCAGAACAGGGGAACAGCGATGATCGTCATCTATCACAACCCGAAATGCGGGACGTCGCGTAACGTCCTGGCGGCCATTCGCGCCAGCGGCACCGAGCCGGTGGTCGTTGATTATCTTTCCGAAGGCTGGACCAAGCCACTGCTGCTGACGCTGTTTTCGGTTGCCGGAATGACCGTGCGCGACGGCCTGCGCACCCGCGCCCCCGAGGCTGAAGCGCTGGCCGACGCCGACGATGAAACCCTGCTGGATGCAATGCTGCGCCACCCCGTTCTGGTCGAGCGGCCGATCGTTGCGTCGTCGCGCGGGGTAAGCCTTTGCCGGCCTGTCGAAAAAGTGCTGGAATTGCTGGAAGGCGAACTTCCGCCGGGCTTCGTCAAGGAGGATGGAAAGCCGCTCGACCGCGTGGCGCAAGGATGATGCAGCCGGCCATTTCCGGGGCTGGCGGCTGACAGGCGCCGAACAGCACGATAAAGGGGCGCTATGTCCACAACCTTCACACTCGACACCTCGACATCGCGCGCCCACCCGGTGCCGGGACCGGTCCGCAGGCTTACGGTTCCGGGGATTCAGGCCCGCAAGCAGGACGGCGTCACTGCCGAGCCGATCGTCATGCTGACGGCCTATACCGCCCGCATGGCCCAGCTCCTCGACCCGCATTGCGACATGCTGCTCGTCGGCGACAGCCTCGGGCAGGTGATCTATGGTCTCGATACCACGGTCCGCGTGACGCTCGACATGATGATCGCCCATGGCGCGGCAGTCGTCAGGGGAAGTTATCGTTCGGTTGTCGTCGTTGATCTGCCGTTCGGAACCTACGAGGCATCGCCCGAGCAGGCCTTCGCAACGGCTGCGCGGGTCATGCACGAAACCGGGGCTGCGGCCATCAAGATGGAAGGCGGGCAGGTGCTTGCCCCGACGGTCGAGTTTCTGGTGCGGCGCGGAATTCCGGTGGTCGGCCATGTCGGGCTGACGCCGCAGGCGGTGAACGCGCTGGGCGGCTATGGCGCACGCGGACGGACCGACGCGGAAGCCGCGAAGATCGTCTCGGATGCGTGCGCGATTGCTTCTGCCGGGGCGTTCGCCCTTGTGGTGGAAGGGGTGGTCGAGCCGCTGGCGCAACGCATCACCCGCGATGTCGGCTGCCCGACGATCGGCATCGGCGCTTCGGCTGAATGCGATGGGCAGGTTCTGGTGATCGACGACATGCTGGGCATGTTCGAGCGTGTGCCGCGCTTCGTCCGCCGCTTCGACGATCTTGCCGCGCGGGTCGACGAGGCGGCACGAACCTATGCCAAGGCCGTGCGCGAACGCAGCTTTCCCGGACCCGACGAACTTTATCAGCCGAAGAAGCCCGGTTGAGCCTGTTCATCGCCGGGCAAGCCTGCCGCGCAGATCGCTTGTTTTCCTCGACGGGCGGGCTTTGCGCTTTTGCAAACCGCCACTAAAGGGGAACGCGGGTCACGACGGGTTGCAACAGCGCCGTTCTGGCCCGCTTGAAGTATCCGGCCCACTTGACGAATCAGGAACGAGCCTTGGCAACGAGACCACCCTCGACCGACCCGCGCGACGATGCCTTCATCCGCGAAGTGGACGAAGCCTATCGCGAAGACGAGCTGAAACGCTTTTTCCAGCGTTATGGCCGCTGGATCCTGCTGGCGGTCGGGCTTGGCCTTGCAGGGCTTGGAGCCGCGCTCTGGTGGAAGGCGGAACGCATCCGCCGGGTCGATGCGCTGTCGGAACAATTCACTGTCGCACTCGACAAGGTGGACAGCGGCTCGACGACCGAGGCGCTGAAGTCGCTTGAGGAAATCGGCGCTTCCGACAACCCGAGCTATCGTTCGCTGGCGGCGTTCAGCAAGGCCGGGATCGCCCAGTCGGGCGGCGACACGGCAAAGGCCGCCGCGCTGCTGAAGGCCGTGGCAGACGATCCAAAGGCTGCCCAGCCGTTCCGCGATGCGGCAACGATCAAATATGTCCGCCTGCAGTTCGACACGATGGCGCCGAACGACGTGCTGGCGATGGTAAAGCCCTATCTGGAAGGTGACAGCCCCTGGTTCCCCGTGGCGGGCGAACTGGCGGCGCTGGCGCATGTGAAGGCGGGCGCACCAGACAAGGCGGGGCCGCTGTTCCTGCGGATCGCGTCCGACGAAAAGGCGTCGCCTTCGCTGCGCGCCCGCTCCGAGCAGATGGCCGCATCGCTTGGGCAGGACGTGACGAAACTGGTCGCCACACGAGAGGCCGAGGAACTGGCAAGGGCGGAAGCCGCGGCGAAGGCCGCAACCAATCAACCCGCCGCCGAAGCAGGCGTGGAAGGGGCGCAACAGAAATGACCCGCAGCACCCGACAGCGCAACGCCGTGATGGTGGCGTCGCTGGTATCCGTCGCCCTGCTGTCCGGTTGCGGCATGCTGAAAAAGGGCAATCGCAAGCCTGCCACCATGGGCGAGCGGATTTCCGTGCTGGACTATGAAAAGCAGGTACAGGCCGAGCCTGAGCTTCAGGGCATCGAGATCGTGCTGCCGCAGCAGCAGGTGAACGCCGCCTGGACACAACCTGCCGGCGATCCCTCTGGCAGCATGGGGCATCTGGCGCTTTCGGCCAGCCCCACGCGCGTCTGGTCGGTCGGGATCGGGCAAGGCTCGAACGCTTCTCGAACGCTGAATGCAGCGCCGGTCGTGGCGGAAAACCGGCTGTTCGCCATGGATACGCAGGCGCGCGTTTCCGCCTACGAAGCATCGAGCGGCAGGCTGCTTTGGCAAAAGACCATCACGATGGAAGGCGAAAGCGACAAGCCGGCGTTCGGCGGTGGTGTCAGCATTCTCGGCTCGCGCGTGATTGCAACCACCGGCTATGGGCTGGTCGTCGCCTTCGACGCAGCTTCCGGAACCGAGGCATGGCGCGCCCATCTGCCGACGCCGCTGCGCGGTGCACCAAGTGTCGATGACGGCCGTGTGTTCGTCGTCAGCCAGGACGGGCAACTGACCGCGCTGTCGGCCGAAAACGGCGAACAACTATGGCAGGCCAACGCGACTGTCGAGCCTGCGTCGATTCTCGGGCCGGGGTCGCCTTCGGTGGCGTTGGGCACGGTGGTCGCGGGGTTCCCTTCGGGTGAACTGTTTGCGCTTCGCGTGGAAAATGGCCGCACCGTCTGGCAGGATCAGCTTTCCCGCACCGGGCGGACGACGGCGCTTGGCGCACTGTCGGGGATCACCGCGTCGCCGGTGATCGATCGCGGCCGGGTGTTCGCCATCAGCCACGGTGGCCGCATGGCGGCGCTCGACCTGTCGTCGGGGCAGCGCGTCTGGGAGCGCGATTTCGCTGGCGTCAACACGCCCTGGCCGGTTGGCGACTGGGTGTTTGCGATCACCACGGAATCGGAACTGGTCGCGCTTAGCCGGGCCGACGGGAAAATCCGCTGGGTGGCCAAGTTCGAGCGCTGGAAAAAGCCGAAAAGCCGCAAGGGTGCGGTGCTGTGGTCCGGCCCGGTGCTGGCCGGCGGCAACCTGATCCTGGTTTCGTCGCGCGGGGAAATGGCGTTCGTTTCGCCCACCGATGGCACCGTGCAGTCGCGGCAGAAGCTGGATGGACCGGCGCATCTGCCGCCTGTCGTTGCGAACGGCATGCTCTATGTGCTGACCGACGACGGCAAGTTGACGGCATACCGCTGAGGGCCGACACATGCCGGGGGCAAGACAGCGCATCATCATTCTGGGCCGGCCCAACGTCGGTAAATCGACGCTGTTCAACCGGCTGGTCGGCAAGCGTCTGGCGCTGGTCGACGATCAACCCGGCGTCACCCGCGACCGGCGGGAAGGCAAGGCGCGGCTGTTCGACCTGTCATTCACTGTTGTCGATACGGCTGGCCTCGAGGAAGCCGAAGCAGGCAGCCTGTCGGACCGGATGCGCCACCAGTCGCGTGCGGCACTGAACGGGGCGACGGCGGCGCTGTTCGTGATCGACGGACGGCAGGGCCTGACCGAGGCCGACCGCCATTTCGCCCGCTGGCTGCGGCAGGAAGCGGCGGTTCCGATCATCGTCGTCGTCAACAAGTGCGAGGGGCGCGCCGCCGATGCAAGCCTGCTGGAGGCGTTCGAGCTTGGGCTTGGCGATCCGGTTCCGCTTTCCGCCGAGCATGGCGAGGGGCTGGCGGACCTGTTCGCCGCACTCGCGCCGCTGCTGCCCGCGCCGGAGGCGCCGCTGGCCGCACAGGAAGGCGCAGCCGAAGGCGATGAATTGGCGGAAGCCGAGGATCTGGAACCTGAGGACGACCCTGCGGCCCCGCTCAGGCTGGCGATCGTCGGCCGCCCGAATGCCGGAAAATCCACCCTTATCAATCGGCTGCTGGGGGAAAACCGGCTGCTGACGGGGCCGGAAGCAGGCATCACCCGCGATTCGATCACCGTGCCCTGGGAATGGAAGGGGCGCGCCGTCGAACTGATCGATACAGCCGGGATGCGCCGCAAGGCAAAGGTCGTCGACAAGCTGGAAAAACTGGCCGTCGCCGACGCGCGCCATGCCGTCGATTTCGCGGAAGTCGTGGTGCTGCTGCTGGATGCGACGCTGGGGCTGGAAGCGCAGGATTTGCGCATCGCCGACATGGTGTTGCAGGAAGGCCGGGCGCTGATCGTAGCGGTGAACAAGTGGGATTCCGCCGAGGACGCGAGCCGCCTGTTCAACGGCATCCGGCAGGCGCTCGACGAAGGGCTGGCGCAGGTGAAGGGCGTGCCGCTGCTGACGGTTTCGGCGCTGACCGGCAAGGGCCTCGATGTGCTGATGCAGGTGGCGTTCGAAACCCGCGAACGCTGGAGCAGGCGCGTGCCGACTTCGGCCCTGAACCGCTGGTTCGAGGCGGCGCAGGCCGCCAATCCGCCGCCGGCGCCCGGCGGACGGCGGATCAAGATGCGATATATCACGCAGGCGCGCAGCCGCCCGCCGACGTTCATCGTGTTCGGCAACCGGCTGGATGACCTTCCGGCCAGCTACAGCCGCTATCTGGTGAACAGCCTGCGTGACGATCTTGATCTGAAGGGTCTGCCGATCCGCATCAACATGCGTTCGCGGCGCAATCCTTTCGACGACTGACGATGCGCCGCCTCGACCATCTGCTGCGGCAGGGCAGGCCAGAGGCAATCGCACTGGCCGAGCGCGACCGGACGCTTTCCTATGCCGATCTCGATCGGCAGGTATCGGCCGTTGCGGGTGTGTTGCAGCAACTGGCTGCGGCTGGCGAACGGGTGGCGCTCTGGCTGCCGAAGTCGATCGAGCATGTAGTCCTTCAGTTTGCGATTGCGCGCGCGGGGCTGGTTTCCGTCCCGGTGAACCCGGTGCTGAAGGCGGCGCAGGTGCGCCATATTCTGGAAGATTCCGGCGCGGTGCTGCTGATCAGCCACCGCGCGCGTGCGGCAAGCCTTGGTGCGCCGCCCTGCCGCATGATGTCGATCGAGGACGACTGGCCGGCGCTCGTGCAGGGCGGCGACCCCGGCGATGGTGCGCCCGGAGGCGATACGCTGGCGGCGCTACTGTACACCTCGGGGTCGACAGGGCGGCCCAAGGGCGTGATGGTGACGCACGCCAACCTGCTGACGGGCGCTCGAAGCGTTGCTTCCTATCTGGGAACCACGGCCAACGACAGGGTGCTCGCGGTTCTGCCGTTAAGCTTTGATTTCGGTTTTTCGCAGGTAACGACTGCACTGCACGCCGGTGCCCGCGTGGTGCTGCTGGATTATCTGACGCCGCGCGACGTGGTGCTGGCCTGCGCCCGTCACGGCATCACGCAACTGGCCGCAGTGCCACCGCTTTGGGTGCAGTTGGCCGGGCTCGACTGGCCCCAGACGGCCGTTTCGGCGATGCGGACGCTCTCGAACAGCGGCGGCAGGCTGCCGGTGCCGACGGTGCAGGCGCTTCGCCGTCTGTTCCCGGCCGCGCGGCTGCATCTGATGTATGGCCTGACCGAGGCGTTCCGCTCGACCACATTGCCGCCGGACCTTGCCGACAGCCATCCCGCGAGCATCGGCCGCGCCATCCCCGACGCCGAGGTGCTGGTTGTCCGCGCCGATGGCAGCGAAACCGCCGACGGCGAACCGGGGGAACTGGTGCACTGCGGCCCGCTGGTAACCAAAGGCTATTGGCAGGACCCGGAACGCACGGCCATCCGGTTCAAACCGGCGCCGCGCGCTTCGGCTATCGGCGGTGTAGCCGTCTGGTCCGGCGACACCGTCGTCCGCGATGCGCAGGGGCTGTTGTCGTTCGTGGGGCGGAACGACGAAACCATCAAAACCATGGGCACGCGCGTTTCGCCGACCGAGATCGAGGAAATCGCCCACCAGAGCGGGGCGGTAACCGCAGTCGTGGCGCTGGGCGTCGCGGACGAGGTTGCCGGGCACCGGATCCGGCTGGTGGCGACGCCTTTCCCCGAACTCGGCCGGGAGGAAGCAGAAGCAAAGCTGCTGCGCCATTTCCGCCACGAAGCAGCTTCCTACATGGTGCCGGCGTCGATCGTCTGGGTGGACGAAATGCCCGTGTCGGCAAACGGCAAGCTGGATCGGGTGGCGATCCGCGAGAGGCTGGGCCGGTGAACGATCGCGTGCCACCCGGCTTCGGCCGCACACCAGAAGGCGGGCTGGCAGTGGCTGGCCGGGCTGCCGAGGAATGGGCGGCTGATGCCGGCGACACGCCGCTTTTCATCTA
>NZ_DBNHFX010000007.1:0-2604 GCF_057137845.1 Sandaracinobacteroides sp.
GGCGGATCATTCCCGCGTTCACGCGGAACTGGCTGATGCGCCAACGGGTCACGTCGCTGCCGCCGACGCACAACCATGTCGACACCGCCGCCATCGTTTCGCTGCAACTGGGGCTGGTTGCCTGGGCCTTCCTGCCCGAAGCAAAGCCGGTCGGCGCGCTGCTGCTGCTGGCGGGCGTCCTCAACCTGTGGCGGCTTGTTCGCTGGCAGGGGCTTTCCACCCTTTCGGAACCGCTGCTGACGGTTCTGCATATCGGCTATCTGTGGATCGGGATCGGCGCGCTGATGCTGGGCGCCAGCCTGTTCGTCAGCGGCGTGCCAATGCCGGCCGCAGTGCATGCCTTCACGGCAGGCGCGATCGGCACGATGATCGTCGCAGTGATGCCGCGCGTGACGCTGGGCCACACCGGACGGGCGCTTCAGGCCGATCGCGGCGTGGTTGCGATCTTCGCGCTCGTGGTGCTGGCGACGCTGGTCCGCATCGCCGCTGCATTCATTCCCGCAGCCTACATGCCATTGCTGGTGTTGTCGGGGCTGTGCTGGGCGCTGGGATTCGGCCTGTTCGTGGTGAAATACGCGCCGATACTGGCCGGGCCACGCCCGGACTGAGGGCGTCAGGCCGGCGCTGTCAGTCCGGCGCTGTCCGGCGCAATCGCTCGATCACGTCGGCCAGCAGCGGGTCCACATGCCCCCGGCGCCTGCGCATCAAGAGCAGCGGCGTCTCCCAGTCGCAGCCGGGAAACTGGCGGAACATCAACCCCGGCGCCATCCTGGCCAGGCTGCCAGGCAGAATGGCCAGATCGTCGCATTCGCGCAGCGCCATCAGCGCATAGACGATCGACGTCGTGGTGGTGCCCGGTGCCGGCGGCTTCATGCCAGCGCCGGCAAAGCTGTGGGCGATGGCTTCGTCCAGCGTTGCGGTGTTGCCCCCGATCAGCCAGCGCTGGCCCCCCAGATCAGCCAGCCCCTGCGCGGCGGAAAGCGCCGGATGCCCGTCGCGTCCGAAAACGCCCCACGCTGCCGAACCGATCACTTCAGACAGCACCAGCGGGTCCGGCGGCTCGGTTGCGCTGGCGATTGCCAGATCGATCGCGCCCTCGCGCAGATCCCGGCTGAACGTCCGCCCGATCCCCGACACCACATCGAGTCGCAGCCGGGGATAGACGAGATGCAGCCGCGCCAGCAGCTTTCCCGCCGCACTCAGCGCCCCGACCGGACCAAGGCCGACCACCAGCCGCCCCGGCGTCCGCGCCAGCATATCGCCAGCCCTTCGGCGCAGCGCTCCCAGCTCGGCAACGATCATACGGGCATGGGGCAGGATGGCCTCACCCAGCGCCGTCGGAAAGACCCCGCGCGGGGTGCGTTCCAGCAGCGACCCGCCGAACGTTTCCTCCAGGCGTCCGATGCTCTTGGAAACCGCCTGCGCCGTCAGCCCGACGCGTTCGGCGGCTTTCGCCATCTGTCCACTGTCAACGACGGCGACGAGGATTTCAAACTGGCGGGCGTCCATTATTCGCATCAACCATCAGTTGTGCGATCGGACAAGGATTTTATCCATCTGACAACGGGCACGACATAATCTTCAGCACTCACTTTTCTTCGTGGCGGAGCATGTCATGGCCAGCATCAACTATGTCGAAACCGCTTTGGGCGGATGGCACAGCAGCGTCGATCTGCTGATCTGCGGCTTCGGCGCGGCCGGCGCCAGCGCCGCGATCGAGGCACATGACTGCGCGCCCGACGCTGAAATCCTGATCGTCGAAAAGGCGCCCGAAGCAGAAGCAGGCGGCAACTGCCGGGTATCGGGCCAGTCGCTGCTGATCGCGAAAAATCCGCAGGCGCTGGCGCGGTATCAACACCGCATGAGCGAATCGAACCCGCTACCTGACGGCATGATCGAGGAATGGGCCACGAGAATGAGCACGCTCGAACCCTGGATTCAGCAAGTCGCCAGCCGGGCCGGCAGCGAGTATCTGCGCGGAACCGGGTTCACCGAGCGGGATGCCGTGCTGGAATTCCCTGATCTGGGCGCAAGCGAAGCCGTCACCTACACTGCGACGATCCTGCCCATCCCGTCCGGCGTGTGGCTCGCCCTGCGCACCAACGTCGAGGACCGAGGCATCCCCGTGCAGTATCAAAGCCCTGTCGTCGATCTGGTGCAGGACGCCGATACGCTGGAAGTATTCGGCGCCATCATCGAAACAGGCGATGGACAGCGGGCCATACGGGCGCGCAAGGGCGTCATGCTGTGCGTCGGCGGATTCGAAGCCGACGCGCAAATGCAACGCGACTATTATGGCCTGGCCGATGCGCGGCCGCTGGGCACGCCACACAACCGGGGCGACGGGCTACGCATCCTGCAAAAGGCGGGTGCCGAAATGTGGCATCTTCGCAATCAGGGCCAATCGGGCGGGATCTGGCCGGGAATTGCGCGTCCCGGCAGGCAGACCGTGCATCTGCGCAACTTTCTGCTGCCCGCCTTTTCCTGGTTCGATGTCGACGCCGTCGGCCAGCGCTTCTATGCCGAGACCAACGAACTGCAACTGACGCACTACAAGCAGAAGCAGCATGGCCGCTACGTCGATGTGCCGCTGCATCTGGCGCA
>NZ_DBNHFX010000008.1:0-8730 GCF_057137845.1 Sandaracinobacteroides sp.
GCAGGCACCTTCTGCACTTCGGTCGTCGCGAAGATGAACTTCACATGCGGCGGCGGTTCCTCGAGAGTTTTCAGCAACGCATTGAAGGCACCCTTCGAAAGCATGTGCACTTCGTCGATGATATAGACCTTGTAGCGCGCCGAAACCGGTGCGTAGCGCACAGCCTCGATGATCTCGCGGATGTTGTCGACGCCGGTGTTCGATGCGGCGTCGATCTCGATCACGTCCATGTGCTGGCCGGCGGCGATCGCCACGCAATTGGCGCAGACACCGCAGGGCCTGACCGTCGGACCGCCGTCGCCCTCCGGACCGACGCAGTTCAGCGCGCGTGCGATGATGCGGGCGGTCGAGGTCTTGCCGACCCCTCGCACTCCGGTCAGCAGCCAAGCCTGCGCAAGGCGGTTGCGGGCAATGGCGTTGGCAAGGGTGGTGACGACCGCATCCTGCCCGATCAGCGCATCAAAGTCGCCGGGCCGGTATTTGCGGGCCAGCACGCGATAGGGTGCATCTTCAGGAAACAGGCTCATGCGGCCTGAGTGGCGCTTTGCCCCGCCGGGATCAAGATGTATCGGCGCCACCACGCGACAGACGGCGCAACGTCCGACACTGGTGGAGCCCGAAACGACCCGCGCCGTGATCGTTGCGGCTGCTTCCTTCCGGACCTGACCGGGTTGGCGAGCGGCACGCCCGCTCCGGGCTCCGCCGGCGCATATGGCAATGGTTCAGCCTGCGCGCAACCTCGGGCAGGGGGCGTCCTGCCCACGCACCGGTGGTGGCGGCTTCGACGGGTCGGCGGGCGGTGTCGTCAGGTCACCCGGAAAGGCACCGGAAACCGCCAGGACGACTGGCTTTCTGGCGCGCATTTCATGTTTATGGTCAAGGCCTTGCAATGCCGCGCGAACAGTTGCCGGGCAGACTGTTTCGACCGCCCCCTGCAATTGCATCGCACCATGGCCATCGGGTTTCAGCATACCGGAAAAGCGCGCCACTTCGCCGCCCGCATCAGTAAGGCTGGCGCTGCGAATCGCCACGATGCCGCCATCGGCCCAGCCCGCATAGCCTTTCAGCGGCGCCCGGCCCTGCACCTCGGCCTCGACGGCAAGGGAAAGCGGGTCGCCGCCACCGAATCGGACATCCTCGCCCGACAGGATGATCTCGGCGCGGGCAGCGTTCGCACTTGCCGCTCCATCGGCCGGCAGTTCACGGACATGCGCTTCGAAGTGGCGGGCGTCGGCTTGAACCGGCAGCAGCCCGGTCTTGATGGCGGCCTGTTCCCAGACCATCGACAGCCGCGCGAGCCTGCCCTGTTCCAGGTGCAGCGAAGCCTGCGATTCGGGCGCGGCCACCTCGATCCCCGCACCGGCCAGCGGCGCGACTTCGACTTCGGCGACCGGGTTGCGCAGGCTCAGCACCTGCCGGTTGCGCTGCCACGGCACCCGGTTCACCACCAGTTCGTCGGCCCGCACCGCGCCGTGCAGCACATCGCCGCCGCGCGCATCGAAATGCTGCACTCTGGCTTCCAGCCGGTAGGGAAAGCCGCTGATTTCTATGGCGGTGTCGGCGGGCAGCGCCTTTTCCAGTTCGGCGCGGAAGTCTGCCGCATAGCCGCGCCACAGCCACAGCCACAGCAATATCCCCAGCACCAGCGGCGCCAGCGTCGCCCACAGCGGGATGCGGCTCATGTGCGGACTTCGGCTGTCAGCGGGTCGCGGTTGATCGCCTCGTGGACCGCTGCCTCAAGTTCCTCGCGGCCGAGGCCCGCCGGAATGTCAGGCAGAAAGCTGACGGTAACGACCCCGGAATGCTTGGCGAATCGCTTCGGCCAGCAATAGCCGGCGTTCACCGCCATCGGCACCACCGGCAACCTCAGGCCGCCATACAGCGCGAACAGCCCGGCCTTCAGCGGCGGCGCCGTGCCGACGGCCACCCGCGTCCCCTCGGGGAAGATGAACACCGGGCGCCCGTCTGCGGCGCGGGCTTTCGCCTGCCGCAGCATGGATTTCAGGGCAGCGCCGCCACGATCACGTTCGACGAAGATACTGCCGTGGCCCGCCGCCAGAAAGCCCCAGAACGGAATGTGGCGCAGCCCCTCCTTCATCACCACGGCGGGATGATCGAACAGATACAGGGTCAGGATCGCCTCGTACCAGGACTGGTGCTTGGAAGCGACGAGGACGCCCGACTGCGGAATCCTGCCCCGGACCTCAAGGCGGATGCCCAGAAAGATCCGCGCGCACAACACGAACCAGCTTGCCCAGATATGGGCGCCGCGCCGGAGCACTTCGTGCGATACCCTGGCGAACAGCGCCATCGTCAGGATGATCGGCACTGATCCGATGATGAACAACGGATAGAAAATCAGCGTTCTGAACAGCGCGATCATGCCGGGCGAACCCGCAGCAGCGTCCACGCCGCCTGAAACTTCACATATTCGACAAGCATCGCAAACGGCGGAAGGCCGGCGCGCACGCCGTCGGCCACCACTTCGACATCGGGCGGAAGCCGCGCTTCCAGCTCGGCCCGGGCGCGTGGCATGTGATACCCGGCCGTCACCAGCCGCACCGACTTGAATCCATGTTTCTCCACCCAGTCTGCAACCTCACGCGCATTGGAACGCGTGCTGTCGGCCTCGAAACCAAGATCGACGCAACAGGCGAACAACCCACGCGGGATCGACGCCGCGCCGACCAGTTCCCCCGGCTTCACCGCCCGGTCGACGCCCGACACCAGCAGCCGGCGGGCAAGCCCGGCGCGCAGCACGGCAACGCCGCGCGCAACCCGGCCCGGCCCCCCGGTCAGCACGGCCACGCCATCCGTCCGCACGTCGTCGGCAGCGGGGCCGGGCACCTGCAGGATGAACAGCGCGAACCCGCCGACCCACAGCAGAAAGCCAAGCGCCAGAAACCGAACCAGCCAGCCGAACGCGTCCGGTTTCGCCTGTTTCGCGCTGCTGCCGCTTCTGCCGCTACGTTGTGCCATGCCCGACGCGAGATAGCCCGGCCGTGGCCAAATGGGAACGGCCTCATGTTGCTTTTGCAGGTCTCGTGCATGCCTCTCTTGTGAGAGAGGCTAAGCTGTGGGAAAGGCTGCATATGCAGCTCACCTGCCCGACCTGCGGGGCGCGCTACCGTATCGACGCCACGCTTTGGCCGACAGAGGCCGGGCCGGATGGCGAACCTGTCCACCGTGCGCGCCGCGCGCGGTGCAAGGTCTGTCGCACCGTCTGGAACGCGACACCCGAGGAAGAACTGCTGGAGCTGGAAGACCCGCTTCCCCCCGAGGACGAACCCCGCCCCGGAGAGGCGGCCTGGGCCAGCCTCGGCGGCTGGCCGGAACCGAAACCGCTGGCGCCGCCCCCAGGCGATTTCACCCCGCCGTTGACGCAGCCGCCGCCGGTGTTCACGCCGCCCAAAGACCCCGGCGCACCGATTTATGCGCCGCCGGCGCGCCCGCCCATTCATTTCGAATCACCCCCGGTGCCGATTTCGGCGCAGGCGGATACGCGGCCGCCGTTTCACGGCAGGCTGCCCGGCCCCGCCGCGTTCGCCGAAGAAGATCCGGAAGAAAACGCGCCCGCGCCCGCCCACGACGAACAACTTTGGGAGGACGACGACGAGTATGAATCGACGCCGCGTCGGCTGTGGCTTTGGTCCCTTGTGGCGCTGACGGTTGTTGCAACCGTCGTCGTCGTGGCGCTGCTCACCGGGCGGCTCAGGCCAGAGGACTATGGCCTGCCGCCAGTCGAACTGCCGCAGATCGGTCTGCCGGCAATCGAAATGCCCCGGATTGAAATGCCCCGAATCGAAATGCCCAGGGCACCCGAATCACCACTGGCGATCGAAGCCGACGCCGTGAAACGCAGGCTTCCCGATGCCCGCGCCATCTGGGAGGTTTCCGGCAGGATCACCAACCCGACGAAATCGCGCCAGCCGGTGCCGACCGTCGAACTGCTGCTGCTGGATTCGGGCGGACGAACGGTCGGAAGCTGGACGGTGAGGCCGGAAACACATGAACTGGCCCCCGGCGGCACCGCCCGCTTCGAGACGGGGACAGTCGCGCCGCCCGACAGTGCCGTGCGCGTGCGTGTGCAGTTGAAACCCGCCGAACTGGGGCGCCTGTAAGGCGGGCGGCTTTCCGCACAGATCATTTTGTCCTATATCAAGGACAATTGAATCCTTGCAGAGCATCGACCCGTCATGACCATCAGCACGCGCCCCTATATCGAGTTCGTTCAGGCCCAGTGCCTGCCGTGGAAACGTATCGGTAGCGGGCTCGCCCGGCCCGACGTCGAATACAAGATGCTGAGCCGCGACGCCGAAACCGGCGCATGCAGCCTGCTGATGCGCTATCCGGCCGGCTGGTCGCGCGAGGGGCCGGAACATATCGTCGCCGACGAGGAGTTCTACGTTCTCGAAGGCAGCCTGACCATGGACGAGCGCGTCTATGCCGCCGACCAGTATGGCTTCCTGCCCGCCGGCTGGACGCGCCATAACATGTCGTCGCCCAGGGGCTGCGTGCTGATCGCCTTCTACGACCGCGAGCCGATACTGATCGGCGAAGCGGGCGACCCGGCTGTGCGCCAGTCGCCGCGCGCGATCGAGTGGCTGGACGCCGCCGCCATGCCCTGGGACATGACGCTGAACGATCCCAAGCTGAAGCACCTCGGCATTTCACGGAAGAACCTGCGCACCGACCCGGAAACCGGCGAACGCACCTTTCTGTCGCTGGTGCTGCCGCAATCCACACCCGAGGGGAACAAGGGGCCGCAGGAAACCCACCCGATCGTCGAGGAATCCTATCTGATCGCCGGATCGCTGACGGGGCCGCATGGCACCATGTATCCCGGAGCCTATTTCTGGCGCCCGCCCGGCATCCCGCACGGCCCGTTCGGCGCGCGCTGGGGCTCGGTGTCGCTGATGCGCTTCGTCGGCGGCCGCCACGTCAATGTCTGGACGCAGACCGAAGCGCCCTTCGACTTCGCCACCCCCTACAACCCGGTGCTGCCCGAGGCATTGCAGCATGTCGCCGGGATCGGCTGGACGCCGCCGCCGGCCTACTGAACTCTCAGCTCAGGCCATGGCGGCGGCACGAATGAAGCCGCCGCCCAGCACCCGGCTGCCATCGTAGCAGACGGCGGCCTGCCCCGGCGCAACCCCGAACTGCGGCTGGTCCAGCAGCAGATACGGCCGGTCGCCACCGAACAGCCGCGCACCGGCCAAGGGCGCCATAGACCGCAGCTTCACATCGACCGCCAGGCCATCGGTGGGAACCGTATCCGCCAGCCAGTTCAGTCCGTCCAGCTCGACGCGCGATACCGCAAGCGCCGCGCGCGGCCCCACCACCAGACGGTTTTCCTCGACGTCCAGCCTGACGACATACAATGGTTCGGCCTGACCGCCGATCTCGATCCCCCGGCGCTGGCCGATGGTGAACCCCACCAGCCCGGCATGCTGCCCTAGCACTGCGCCCGAAAGGTCGACGATCGCGCCTGGCCGGTCGGCGTCGGGCCTCAGCTTGCGCACCACTGCCCGATAATCGCCGTGCGGAACAAAGCAGATGTCCTGGCTGTCGGGCTTGTTCGCCACCCTTAGGCCGAAATGCTGCGCCAGCAGCCTGACGGTGCGCTTGTCCAGCCCGCCAAGCGGGAACATCAGCCGCTGAAGCTGCGCCGTTGTCGTTGCGAACAGGAAATAGCTCTGGTCTTTCGACGGGTCGATCGCACGATGCAGTTGCGCCTGACCGCCCGCATCGAATCGCTGGACATAATGGCCGGTCAGCAGCGCCTCGGCCCCCAGATCCCCGGCCACGCCCAGCAGGTCACGAAACTTTACCGTCTGGTTGCAACTGATGCACGGCACCGGCGTGCGCCCTTCCAGATAGGAATCGGCAAAGGCTTCCATCACTTCCGAACGAAAGGCCGACACATAATCCAGCACATAATGGGCAAAGCCGCGCGCATCGGCAACGGCGCGGGCGTCGGCAATGTCGGAACCGGCGCAGCACGAACCTTCGCGCGCGGGCGCCCCTTCCTGATCCGACAGGCGCAGTGTGACCCCGATTGTCTCGCAGCCGTGCCAGTGTGCAACCGATGCGACGACACTCGAGTCGACCCCGCCCGACATGGCGACGACGACCCGGCTGCCCGGCGGCGGCAGCCGTTCCGAGACCTGCTTCAGCGCCTGCTGAAGATCATCCGGCCGGGCAGGCGATTCACCATCCGTAACAGTCGGAGGCTCAGGAGTAACAATGCTTTGCACCACTTCAGGCACGATTTCGGTTACCTATAATCATCGTCGGCCTCAAGGCGGGCAAACGCCAGCCGTTGCTTGGGAGAAGGCAGGCAAAAGGCCGACGAACGAGCCGGGAGCGCATCCACGGCACACCATGCGCGGGCAGATGAGCCTGATGCAGTGAAAGTGCAAGTGCGCGAACGGTTCGAGGTTGGATGACGACTGCTTTGTCGGAAGAGCAAGGGTCTGGATGATGACGAAGGAACTGGCAACATCTACTGTGGCAGCAGCAGCCGCCATTGGCGGCAACGATATTCGCACGCCGGAACGGGCGTGGAAGGCAGGAAAGGAAGCGGCGTCGGAACCCGCTCGCCCGACCGAGGTGCCCGGCCCGCTGGGACAGCCCATCACCCTGGACACGCTGCCACCGGCCAACACGCGCCGCTGGGTCGTTCGCCGCAAGGCAGAAGTGATCGCGGCGATCCGTGGCGGACTGCTGACGGCCGCCGAAGCCTGCGCCCGCTACCAGCTCAGCCCGGAAGAACTGGAACTCTGGCAGGAATCGCTCGATCGCGCCGGTGTCCCCGGCCTCAGGGTCACGCGGATCCAGCTCTACCGCGATTATCCGGCGAAACCCGCCCCGCGCCCCGCCGTCCGGCAGACGCGCGACCTCGGGCGGGACTGGAACATCTGAACAAGAACGATCCGGTCGCCAGGCATCTGCGCCGAACCGGAAACTGAAGGACACATCGGATGGGCATCAACGCAATGAGCCGGACACGCGACCTCGGCAGCCGCGACGACGGCATGGCCGCCCGCAGCCAGACGGCCGCGCGACCCGACGGCATCGCCGCACCATCGCGCGCCCGGTTCACCCAGCAGTCGCGCGCCACCCGCCTGCTGCTGGTCGAGGACGACCGCGTGCTGGCGGATTCGCTCAGCCGTTCGCTCGAGGCAACCGGGTTCACCGTCTATGTGACCGCCTATGGCGAAGATGCGCTGGATCTGGCCCGCGCCTACCGCTTCGATGTGGTGGTCCTCGACCTGTCGCTCCCCGACATGCCGGGCCAGCAGGTGTTGCAGACGCTGCACCAGGCGCGCCCCAACATGCCGATCATCATCCTTTCGGGCGAAACCGATCTTTCATCCAAGATCGACAATTTCCTGGAAGGTGCCGACGATTATGTGACCAAGCCGTTCCACCGCGACGAACTGCTGGCGCGCATCCACGCCGTTCTCAGGCGCTCGCGCTCGGCGGCACCGCTCGAAATCGACGTCGGCCCGCTTTCGATAGACCTGGTGTCGCACCGGGCGCAGGTCGGCGGGCGGCAGGTGCCGCTTACCGGCAAGGAATATGCCTGCCTCGAATTTCTGGCCAGCCGGCGCGGCATGACCATCACCAAGGAAATGTTCCTCGCCCACCTCTATGGCGGCCGCGACGAGCCTGAGATGAAGATCATCGACGTCTTCATCTGCAAGCTCCGCCGCAAGCTGAACGAGGCCGGCGCGCCGGGGATCATCGAAACGATCTGGGGCCGCGGCTACATGATCGCCGCCGAAGGCTGAGGGCCAGCCTGCGCCGCCGCGTCCGGGTGGCGATCGGCATACGAGTTTCTGTTCAGCGTTTCTGTTCAGGGTTTCTGTTCAAGGGTTGGACAGGCCATCATGGGCCTGGGGCCGGTTGATCCGCCTCAGGCCCATTTTTTATACGGCCCGCTCAGCCATGCCTTCTGCGCGGCCCCTCGGCCAGCGCCCGGATCACGCCGCGCAGCGTTCGCACTTCCTCGATGGTGAATTGCGGCCGTGCCAGAATCTGCGCCAGCGCGCGTTTCGTCGCCGGTGTGCGGTCGGGCACATGAAAATAGCCTGCCGCTTCCAGTTCCTGTTCCAGATGCTCGATCAGCCCGGCCAGTTCGCCGTGCGGTGCCGGTTCGTGCCGGCCGGGCTGGCGGGCAGGCGGCGCTTCCTGCTGGAACCATTCATAGCCCATCAGCAGCACCGCCTGCGCAAGATTCAACGAGGCGAATTCCGCACTCACCGGGCAAGTGACGATCCACTGCACCGGCGCCAGATCGTCGGCGGTCAGCCCCGATCGTTCCGGGCCGAACAGCACGCCGCTTTTCAGGCCGCGCGCCGCCGCGTCGCGGATCATCGCCGCCGCCTCGCGCGGGGTGATGACGGCCTTTGCCATGTCGCGCGGGCGGACGGTGGTGGCGAACGTCAGATGGCAGTCGGCCAGCGCCGAGGCGACGCTCTCATGTTCGGTCACCGCGTCCAGCACATGATCGGCGCCCGATGCGGGCGGCCCGGCCTCGGGGTTCGGCCAGCCGTCGCGCGGCGAAACGAGCCGCAGTTCATCGAGCGCGAAATTCCCCATGGCGCGGGCGGCCATGCCGATATTCATGCCAAGCTGCGGCCGGACGAGGATGAAGGCAGGTTGAAGCATGGGGCGCCTGATGGACGAGCGACGCTTCTTCGTCGAGTCCGCGCTGCACCGTGG
>NZ_DBNHFX010000009.1:0-3586 GCF_057137845.1 Sandaracinobacteroides sp.
GGTATCCGGCATGGCCGAAAACTTGGCCGTCTTGCCGGAAGTTTCTTTCGGGCAAACTGGCGAAGGGGAAATGCGCCCGCATCGGCGCGAGGGAGATTGCAATGATTTCGATGAAAGCCACGATCCGCACGGCACTGATTTCCGCCGTTTCGGTGCATGGCCTGCTGGGTTTTGCCGCACACGCGCAAACCGCCGAGGCGGGAGACATTCAGGACATCGTCGTCACGGCGCAGCGGCAGGCGCAAAGCCTGCAGGACGTGCCGATCGCGGTGTCGGCCTTTTCGTCTGAGGCGCTGACGGAAAAGCAGATCAACAACGCCAACCAGTTGCAGCTTTCGCTGCCCAACGTCAGCTTCTCCAAGAGCAATTTCACTTCGGCCAGCTTCACGATTCGCGGTGTCGGCGACTTGTGCACCGGCGTGACCTGCGACAGCGCAACCGCCATCCACATGAACGACATGCCGCTGTTCGGCACCCGCATCTTCGAGACCGAGTATTTCGATCTGGAACGGGTGGAAGTGCTGCGCGGCCCGCAGGGCACCCTGTTCGGCCGCAACGCCACATCGGGCGTCGTCAACTTCGTGACAGCAAAGCCGGTGATGCAGCGGTTCAAGGCCTCGGGCGAGGTAGGCTACGGCAATTACAACGAAATCCGCGTGCAGGGCATGGTAAACGTGCCGATCGGCGACACGCTGGCGGTGCGCGCGGCCGGCTTCTACCTGAAGCGCGACGGTTACACCAAGAACCTGTTCAACGGCGCAAGCTATGATGGCCGCGACATGTTTGCGCTGCGCGGTTCGATCCGCTGGGAGCCCACACCCGACACCACGGTCGACGTGATGGGCTACTACTTCCGCGAGGACGACGACCGGATGCGCGTCCAGAAGCTGATGTGCCAGACGGACCCGACCGGGGTTCTGGGCTGCCTGCCGGGCAGGCGGGAATATTCTTTCACCAACGCCAATTCGACGCTTGCCAGCACCCTGTCCTCGAAGGAGTTTCTGGCGATTGCAGGTGGGGCCTTCTTCCATGATTTCGGGCTGGCCAGCATCTATGGCAAGGACGTTTATGCGGGCATGCTGAACCCGGCGGATCCGCGCAAGATCTATTCCGACTATGCGCCGACATATTTTGCCGATGAAATCCAGGTGCAAGGCAAGATCGAGCATGACTTCGGCAGCATCAGGGCAAAACTCTCTGGCCAGTATCAGCAGAACTCGGTCAATAGTTCGCAGGATTACAACCAGTCGGTGATGAACCGGGCGCTGTTCGCGCCTGCGCTGCAACATCTGGCCGGCTATGCAGCGGTGCTGCCGCAGTTCCGGCCGATGGTCGATGCGCTGATGCCCAATGGTCCGAACGGCGATCTTTGCACCTCGCTCACCGATCCGAACGGCATGGGGGCCTATGCCGGCCGCCGCCTGTGTTCGGCCACACCGCAGGATTTCGACCGCTCGAACGAACGGCGCCACGCCTGGACCGTTGAAGGCATCGTTTCTTCGAAGTTCGACGGGCCGTTCAATTTCCTGCTGGGCGCCACCTACAACAACATGGTGATGCCCGAGAACAGCTACTATGTGAATGCGTTCACGCTGGACTATTCGTCCGGCATACTGGGTGCGGCAAGCGCGCTTGGCAATCCGGCGCTCGGCAATGTCATCCTCGGGCCGCCGCTCTATCGGAACCACACCGACCGCTACACCCTGAATAGCTGGGGCATCTTCGGCGAGGCCTATTACGACGTCACCGACAAGCTGAAGCTGACGGTTGGTTTGCGCCTCAACAACGACAAGAAATATGTCCGCGCCCGCTCGACGCTGCTGAGCTTCCTGGCGCCGACCAACCTCGGCAACGCGTTCGATTCGCCGCATTTCGCCGGCTTCGATGCCGATCCGGGCCAGCTCGGCAACCAGCCGTGGCAGGAACGCGAAGTATCCTTCCGGGAACTGACCGGGCGCTTCGTGATCGACTACAAGATCACCGACGACAACCTGCTCTATGCCTCCTATTCGCGCGGCTATAAATCGGGCGGCATCAACCCGCCGCTGCAACCGATCTTCCAGGTGTCGGACACGTTCGCACCGGAATTCATCGATGCGTTCGAAATCGGCTCGAAGAACCGTTTCGCCGATGGCCGCCTGCAACTGAATGCCACGGCCTTCTACTATAAATACAAGGGCCTGCAGCTTGCGCGCTTCATCGCGCGGACTGCGGTGAACGATAACGTGGATGCGAACATCTGGGGCCTCGAGCTGGAGAGCATCATCCGGCCGATCCCGCCGCTGGCGATCAACATCAGCGCATCCTATCTGCATACCCGCGTTTCGTCGGACAAATATCTGGCCGATCCGTTCGATCCATCGGGCGGCCGTTCGGATGCCGTCATCGTCAAGGATCTGGGGAATGGCTCCAACTGCGCGGTGATCCCGAAGGGCGCGGGCGGCGCGGCGCTGTCGAACGGCTATGTGACGGCGGTGAACGCGGCGCTCGGGCTGCGCGGCCCGGTTGCCTTCCCGTCGGACAGCGGCATCAACGGCGCGACCGGCGCATTCGGCCTCTGCGATGTGCTGGCCGGAAGTGCGGCGGCGTCCGGCGTCGAGGTGCTCAGCCCCGGCGTTGCCAACAACATCAGGGGTAACAGCCTGCCGCAGGCGCCGGAATACAAGGTGTCGGCCGGCATCCAGTGGACCGAGGAATTCAACAACGGCATGACGCTGGTGCCACGCGCTGACTTGAACTTCACCGGCGAACAGTTCGGCAACATCTTCAACACCAACCGCACGCGGATCGAATCCTTTGTGGTGCTGAATGCGCAGATGCAGTTGAACGCCGCCGACGAACGCTGGTTCCTGCGCGCCTATGTGCAGAACATCACCAACAACAGCGCCATCGTCGGCCTGCACTCGGCGGATGCCTCGTCGGGGAACTTCACCAACGTCTTCACGCTGGAACCCCGGCGTTACGGCGTGATGGCCGGGTTCAAGTTCTGAACATTGCGGGCGCCTGCGGTGGCGGGCGCCCGTTTCAAAATGCCTGCAGGCTGGCCGTTGCCCAGGGCAGCGGCCAGCCGTCTTTCCAGAGCGTGACAGCATGTGCCACGGACGCGATCAGCACGATCGCGCTCAGGATCATGACATAATCCCACGGCAGGAGGCTAAGGCGGCCGATGCCGCGCCTTGCATGCAGAAAGCCCGAAAGCAGCAGCAACAGCAGTGCGATGGCGCCTGCGGCAAGTGTGATGATCCAGCCCATGGCGCTTGCTTCTAGATACCGTCGGGCTATCTGGCGAGAGCTGTCTGTGGCATGGGACGGGCGTTCACCAGTGGGAAGGGAATTGCAATGCGCCAACTTGTTATCGGGTTGCTGATGTCCGTTGCCGCGCCGTCGGCGCTGCTGGCTGCACCCGCACCTGCGCCTGCAAAGGCGCCTGCCGATACGGCCACCGCAGCGCTGATCGACAAGGCCATGGCGGGCGCCTACCGCACCGAGGCCGAACGCGCCCGCGATGTCTATCGCCATCCGCGCGAAACGCTGCTGTTCTTCGGCCTGAAGCCGGGGCAGACCGTCGTCGAAGTGACGCCGGGGG
>NZ_DBNHFX010000010.1:0-7882 GCF_057137845.1 Sandaracinobacteroides sp.
GCCCAGGGAGAGCCGGTGCGAAACCGCCAGAGGATGCCGTTTAGCACCCGCCGGTCATCGACGCGCGGCACTCCACGCGGCCTGTTCGGCAACAGCGGATCGAGAATCGACCACTCCTCGTCCGTCAATTCGTACCGCCGCCTCGCCATCATCAAGCCTCCATCGCAAGGGAAAGCCTGAATCATTCAGTCGACAAAACCGCAACCCGTTTATGAGTTTACCGCCTAGTTCGGCCGTTTCAGGCGCGCGCAGGCCTTCTTTGGCGGCGGACAACGGCGCCAATGGTTCCGAAGCCTGCGATCAGCAGCGCCCACGCGGCGGGTTCCGGTACACCGGCCGTATTGAAGTGGAGCGTCAGCGTCTGCCCATCCTTGTAGGAAACGCCGGTCCAATTGACGTGCAGGTCATTGCCGGAAATGCTGGCATTGGCCGGACTCAAACCGAACGTCGACAATGGGTCAACGGTAACGGAGCTGATGCTGCCAAATCCTGATCCGCTGAACACCAGCCCGTTGAACGCCGAGTTGTTGAACGTCGGAGACGACAGAACGGTGCTGAAATCGAGCGTCAGCGAATCGTTCGCGAAATCGATTGTTATGAACGTCACCCCTTCGAGGTTGACGACAGACTCCGGCCCGAAGCCGACGATGAACGATGGCGGCGTCGCGGACGCGTTGCCATAGGGCGTCATAAGATCAGGGTGATAATATTGAACGCTGACCGTAGAGCCGTCTAGCCCGGCCAAAGCAGGCGTAGCGATTGAAACTGCCGCAATCGCGACTGCAAGTGAAAATGCACGCATGTACCCCTCCCACAAAACGCATCGTGCGCGGTGCGATATTGGCACAGTTCGTGTTTTCAGACAATGTTGTGATGCAAGTGTTAATATTGCGTTGGTGTAATATACGGCAAATGCACGATATTGGATTGTTCAATCAGTTTTACGGGTATCGTAATAAATGCTATAAGCGTTGATTATGCGCTGTGTCCGGCGCGTCATGCTTGGCGGAGTGCTACTTGTGCGCGCTTCACCGAGCAGACGAAATTGCTTTGCAGATACTGCGGTTCGCTTGCGAGCTGGAACTTGGGGTAATGCCTGAGAAGCAGTTGCAGCACGATCCTGATCTGCAAGCGGGCCATATGTGCACCAAGGCAGTGGTGAACGCCGATGCCAAAGGCCAGATGTTCGCGGGCGTTCGGGCGGCCCAGTCGAAGCTGGTGCGGATCGTCGAACAGGTCGGGATCGTGGTTCGCTGCTCCATACAGCAGCACGACCTTGTCGCCCGCAGCGATTTTCCTGCCGCCGACCAGGACATCGTCTCTGGCGGTCCGGGCCATCTGAATGACGGGGCTGACGTATCGAAGCAGTTCCTCGACGGCGGAATTGGTGAGTGAAGGGTCATCGAGCAGGCGCTGCCGTTCGTGGTGGAACCGGCTGAACGCGATCATCGCCCCCGTAAGCGAGTTGCGGGTTGTTTCGTTCCCTGCCGCCATCAACAGCGCGATCATGCCATCGAGATCGGGACCAAGAAACGGCCGGCCGTCGATCTCCATCCGCGCGATGACAGACAGAACGTCGTTTCCGTTGCCGGATCGTCGCTGGCGCAGCAGTTCCCGGCCATAGGCGAACACGTCGCGATGCACCTGCGATGCCTCGTCAACCGACCGGTGATATTCAGGGTCGGATACGCCGACCATAGTGTTCGTCCAGTCGAAGATTGCCTGTTCGTCGTGCGCGGGAATGCCAAGCACCCGGCACAAGGCCTTGATCGGGATGATGCCGGCAAACTCTGATACGAACTCGATCTCGTCACGGTCGGCAAAGCCCAGCAGCAATTCCTCGACAGCCTCTGCAACCGCCTGCTCGATCGCCGACAATGCACGCGCGGTGAAAGACGCCACAAGCGGCCGCCGATAGGCGCTGTGCAGTGGCGGATCGACCAGCAACATGTTCTGGCGGACGGCCTGAAGCACATCCGGTGCCAGCGCCGCCGCGCGTCCGGCCTCGAACAACCGAAAGCCGCGCGCCGACGTCCAGTTCGCGCTGTCCATTGAAACCGCGCGGATGTCGGTGTGCCGCGTCAGCAGCCAGTGCGGTTCGCCGCCCAGAGGATGCTCGACGAAGTGGACCGGGTCGTCGCGGCGCAATGCGTCGTAGATTTCGTGCGGGTGCCCGCTTAGGAACTGCCGCGCATCGCTGACATCGAGCACCGCATTCGCGACCGGTTCAGCCAGTTCCTGCATTTCATCCTCCCCGATCTGTTGCATGGCCGAGGGTAGGGCGCGCCGCACAGCGCGTCCAGCAGCGGATGCTGTTGCAATCGGCGCACACTGGTCCGGCGAACTGTGCAGTGCAGCATAAAGCACCTTGTTGCGGCCTTTCGTCGCGATTAGCCCTGTCGGTCGCCATTCAACGTGCAAGGGGAAACAGCGGGTATGAAGCCAATACGCTTGTGGATTGCTCCGACGATCATGGTCGCAATTCCGGCAATGGCACAGGCACACCCCGCAGTCGCAGCGAACAGCGGCGATAGCGCCTGGATACTCACGGCATCGGCCCTCGTCCTGATGATGACGATCCCCGGCCTCGGGCTGTTTTACGGAGGCCTCGTGCGTGCGCACAACGTGCTCTCGGTGGCGATGCACTGCTTCGTCATTTTGTGCACGGTGTCGCTGTTGTGGGCGGTGTTCGGTTACAGCCTGGTCTTTGGCGAAGGCGCGCTGTGGCTTGGCGGCCTTGGCAATGCGATGCTGGCGAACCTTGCCGATATCCGCGCCGGAACAACCATATCCGAACCGGTGTTCGCCCTGTTCCAGATGACATTCGCCATCATCACTCCGGCTCTTGTCATCGGTGCTTTCGTCGAGCGTGTGCGCTTTGGCTGGGTGGTGATCTTTTCTTTGCTGTGGGTCATCCTCGTCTATCTGCCGGTGGCGCGGTGGATCTGGGGCGGCGGCTGGCTTGCAGCCAACATCGGCACGCTGGACTTTGCCGGCGGGATCGTCGTCCACACCACGGCAGGTGTCGCGGCGCTGCTGGTTGCCCGGATGCTGGGCCAGCGCAAAGGCTTCAACAAGACGCTGATGCTGCCGCACAGCCCGGTGCTTACGCTGACGGGCGCTGGCCTGCTGTGGGTCGGCTGGTTCGGGTTCAACGGCGGCTCGGCGCTGGCGGCAGGCAGCGGTGCGGCGTCGGCGATCTTCAGCACGCATCTGGCGGCGTCGACAGCGGCCCTCGTCTGGATTGCGATCGAGCGCATCCGCATCGGCAAGCCGACGTCCGTCGGCATCGTGACGGGCGCGATCGCCGGCCTTGCAACGGTGACGCCCGCTGCCGGCTATGTGGGGCCGACGGGTGCAATCGCGCTTGGCCTGCTGGGCGGCAGCTTGTGTTTCTTCATGATTCAACTTGTTAAGCACAAGTGGCAGATCGATGATTCACTGGACGTTTTCGCCGTTCACGGCATTGGCGGGATTCTTGGCTCGCTGCTGATGCCGCTGTTCTTTTTCAAGGAACTGGGCGGCGTTGGCTTTGCCGCCGGAAGCGGCCTTGGCCAGCAACTGCTGGCGCAGCTGATCGGTGTGGCCGTGGTCGCCGGGTGGACGGTGATCATGACGCTGCTGGCAGCCCGTGCGGCCGCGCTTGCAGTGCCGATGCGCGTCGACGAAGAGGCCGAGCACGACGGGCTTGATCTGCACAGCCACGGCGAGCGCGGCTGGGAATTCGACTGACGGTTGACAGCCCCTCCGCCGTGTTGCCGAATGCAATGCGGTGGGGGCGAGCCGAGAGTGATCGGGCGTACCCCTGACACGAACGCCAGGAGGAACCGCCATGAGCTTTAACCCGGCCGATGCAATGCCGTTCGCGCGCCTGATGGGGGTAGAGATCACCGCCGCAACCAGCGAGCTGGTCGAAGGTTCGGTGCTGGTGCGCGACAATCTCTGCACTGCAAACGGCATCATGCACGGCGGCGCGATCATGGCGTTTGCCGACGCGCTTGGGGCCGTTGGTGCGTTCGCCGCGCTGCCGAAGGGCGCGGCCGGCACGATCACCGTGGAAAGCAAGACCAACTTTCTGGGCGCAGCCCCCGCCGGTAGCGTGGTGAAGGGCCGCGCAACGCCGCTATCGACCGGCAAGCGCATATCGGTCTGGCAGACCGAAATCCTGCGCGACGACGGCAAGCGCGTAGCGGTGGTAACGCAGACGCAACTGGTGCTGTAACGACAACGCGCCATCAGCGGCGGCACCAGTAACGTCGTGGAAACCCGAAAGAAACTGGAGCGGGCGAAGGGATTCGAACCCTCGACTTCAACCTTGGCAAGGTTGCGCTCTACCCCTGAGCTACGCCCGCATCCGTTTCATCTGGCGGCGCCGTTCTGGCCGACCCGCCGGGGTGAGGCGCGCATCTAGCCGAGCATTGCGTGGTGTGCAAGCCCCTTCCATCGACAAATGCATATGCCCATATAGCAACGGGTAAACATCAACCGGAGCATGCCCTTGGCCAGCCTATCCCAGTTTGGCGGAATGACCGCCGAAGACCGCGCAGCAGTCGACGCCTTCCGTCGCAACGTTCTTGAAGCATCGCTTGCCGGGCTGGTGCTGGTGCGCTTCACCGCCGAATGGTGCGGCCCCTGCAAACAGCTTGCGCCGGTTATCGACAGGCTGGTCAGCGAAGTGGGGCAGGGCAGAACCACGCAGGTGGTGATCGACATCGACAAGAGCAGGCTGATCGCCGAGCAGTTCCGCATCCAGTCGGTGCCGACGGTTTACGCTTTCGTCGGCGGCCAGCCGGTCGACGGGTTCGTCGGAGTGAAGTCCGAGCGGGAAATCCGCGCCTTCATCGAGCGGCTGCTGACGACATTGCCGCCGACCGAAGAAAAACTGTCGGCAGATGCGATGATCGAGGAAGCCAACGCCCTGCTGGCAGAAGGCCGTTCGGCCGAGGCCGCAGACGCTTTTGCCGCGCTTGCGCAGGCGGCGCCTGATCGTGCCGATGTCGTAGCGGGCTACGCCCGGGCGTTGCTGGCGATCGGGCAGGTGGATGCCGCCGAGGCTCAGCTTGCAACGATTCCCGCTGACAGTGGTGATGCAGCCGTTCAGCAGGCACGGTCGGCGCTTGATCTTGCGAAAGCGGTTGCGCCGGCGGGAGAGGTTGCGGCGCTCGAATCGCGGATCGCAGCTGATCCTGCGGATCATCAGGCGCGAATTGATCTTGCCAACGCACTGTTCGCCAGCGGCAAACACGATGCCGCAGCTGACCAGTTGTTTCAGTCGATCATCGCCGACCGGGAGTGGAACGAAGGCGCGGCCCGCGCCCAGCTTCTGAAATTGATCGAGGCGAAGGGATTTTCAGATCCGTGGTCGGTCGCCACGCGGCGGCGGCTGTCGCAGACTCTGTTTTCCTGAAGCCCGGCCGATGGCGCACCCGCAGATGTTCCGGTTGGCCGATTTTCCGCCGGGTGTGCGGCTGTTTCCACTGGAGGGGGCGATTCTGCTGCCGCGTGCGCAACTGCCGCTGAACATCTTCGAGCCGCGCTATCTGGCGATGGTGGCCGACGCGATGGCGGGGGACCGGCTGATCGCCATGATCCAGCCGCGCGAGGAGGCGCTGACCGCCGCGCGGCCGCCGCTTTATGGTGTGGGGACGCTTGGTCGCATCACCAGTTTCAGCGAAACCGGCGATGGCCGCTTTCTGATCGTTCTGACAGGCCTTGCCCGGTTTGACCTTGGTCCGGAACTGGGTGCCCCCACGCCCTATCGGCAGGCAGAAGTCAGCTACGGGCGGTTTGCAGGCGATCTGGCGGCTGCCACCCCGCTGGCGGCTGCTGCCCGGGCAGACCTGGAACACGCGTTGGCCGGGTATCTTGCGACGCAGGATTATTCAGCCGACTGGGAATCCGTGCGCGCGGCCGACGATGAAAGCCTCGTCAATACACTAGGCGTTGTCTGCCCGTTTTCGCCGGCCGAGAAGCAGGCGTTGTTGCAGGCGCCGACACTTGCCGAACGCGCCTCCACATTGTGCGCGCTGATGCGCTTTGCCGGCACGGGCGGCGATACCATGCTGCAATAGCGCAAAAGCCGTCAGCTTCCGGTGCCGAGTTCGCCCCTTAGCAGCGGCGGGCGATCGCCGGATTCGCCGCGCGCAACCGCCATGAACGCCCGCCGCAGGAAGGGCAGCCGGTTGACGGCGGCAAGCCCCGTCGAGCGGACGAGTTCCGCCGTCTTGCCCGGAATGCCGAACAGGCGGACCAGCGCGTCGGTTGCAAAGGCGGTGGTGAAATTGTCACTTCGCCGCCACCGTTCGAATTTTCGCGCGACATCCGGGTGGCCGATGTCAAGCCCCAGTTGCAGCGATGCGGCCAGCACTTCGGTCAGCGCCGCGACATCGCGCAGGCCAAGGTTCAGGCCCTGTCCGGCGATCGGGTGAATGCCGTGGGCGGCATCGCCTACAAGGATCAGCCGGTTCGCCCAATAGCGTTCGGCATGTTGCAGGTTCAGCGGGAAGCTTTGCACCGGTGCGATCACGTCGATCCGGCCAAGGAAGCCGCCCATGCGCTTTTCGGCTTCGTGCGCGAATGCGCGTTCGGTAAGCGCCTTCACGCCCTGCGCGTCGCGGTTCCTGACCGTCCAGACCAGCGCCGAGCGGTGCCGCCCATCGGCAAGGTCGGTCATCGGCAGTTGCGCGAAGGGTCCGGCGGAATAGAACAGTTCCGACGCAACATTGCCGTGCGGCTTTTCGTGCGACAGCATGGTGACGATTGCGGTTGCATCGTAGCGCCAGGTGGCAAGCCGGATTCCCGCATCGCGGCGCAGCGCCGACGGACGGCCATCGCATGCCAGAATGACGGGGGCCAGCAGTTCGCGCCCGTCAGCCAGTTGGATTCTGGCCCGGTGCTCGCCGCGTTCGGTCTGGGTGATGTTGGCTGGCGCATAGAGGCGGACATGCGGGTGCCCGCGCAGACGATCCAGAAGCCCGGCCCGCAGCGCGCGATTTTCCAGCATATAGCCCAACGGATCGGCGGGTTCGGCCTCGGCGCTGTCGAAATGCAGCAGCCTCGGCGACAGCCCGTCGGTCACGCGGATGGCGTGGATCGGGCAGCCGCTGGCATCGACCACCGGCCCAAGGCCCAGCGCGCGCAGCATCCGCGCGCACGACGATGCGATGGCTGAAGCACGCCCGTCGAAGCCGGGTGCAAGATGCGCGTCGAGGTCGGCGCGCTCGATCAGGCCGACGTCGATGCCATGCTCTCCGAGGGCGAGGGCGAGCGTCAGTCCGACGAGGCCGCCGCCGACGATCAGCGCATCGTGGTGATGGGTGCTGGCTTGGATGCTCATGCAACTGCTGATAGCGCCTTGGCAACGGCACTGACAGCCCCCAACCGCATCCGTGCAAGCGCCGTGCCCAAGCGGCAACAGCCCTAGGGAAACGACAGGCGCACTTGACCGCAAGAGACGCTCGCAGGCATGATTCCGGCGCAATGGCTGCGGAAAACCCGCAGCAGGAGACGACGTGGCAGCAACCTACCAGACATTGATGGACGGCGCCCCATGGCGGCGCAAGGGCAGGGCCGGGGCAGACCAGCCGGGCCTTGCTGCGCGGCTGATGCGGCTTGCGAGGACCGGCGCGCGGGTTGTCGGCGGCGTTTTTGTGGTGATGCTGGGCCTGTCGCTTGCGGCGGCGCTTCTCAGCTATGACCCGACCGACCCCAGCTTCAACAGCGTCACGCAGGCGCCCGCGCGCAACCTGATCGGAACGCCCGGCGCCTATCTCTCTGATCTCATGCTTCAGGGCTTTGGTTTCGCATCGGCGCTGCTGGTGCCGCTGTTTCTGGTGAACGGCCTGCGCCTGATCGTCGGGCGCGACATCGGGCATCTGCGCCG
>NZ_DBNHFX010000011.1:0-7309 GCF_057137845.1 Sandaracinobacteroides sp.
ACAGCGCGATCATGCTGCGCAAAATGCGGAAGCCGTCGCTCCAGGTGGAAAGTTTCGATGCCGAGCCTTCCGGCCTTGCCCCATAAGGCGTGCTGACTTCCGCCAGCGGCATCGACAGTTCCAGCGCATGCACGCTGATTTCGGTTTCGATTTCGAACCCGCGCGACAAGACCGGGAAGGATTTCACGAAACGGCGTGAGAACACGCGGTATCCGGTCAGGATATCCGAGAAGGAGCGGCCGAACATCATGCTGAGGAGCGACGTCAGCATGCGATTGCCGAACTGATGGCCGGGCCGATAGGCGGCATCCTGTTCGGTGACGCGTGCGCCCAGTACCCCCGATGAGGCCTGCGGACGTCACTTCACAATGGCAGTGAGCGCCTGTTCACAACAGCGCCAGTGCGAACAGGCCGAGCACGGCGGCCACGCCGACAGCCACCAGTGCCAGCACCGCCCCGGAGGCCGGCTCGCCAATCGGCATCATCGGGTCGCGTTCGCGATAGAGCGGCGGTTGTGGCAGTCGCTTCCACGGCTGCGGGTCAGGGCCGTCGTTGGGCCATTTGAAGCCATCCGCGCTCATGCCGGCACCCTGTCCGGACCGACAGTGCCAACGATCATCGCCTCTTCGTTGTAGCAGGGAAGCAGGACCGCAATCTGCAGGTCCTGCCCCACTTCGCTATCCGAACAGGAATATACGCCCTCTTCCGGAATCCACATGGGTTGTCCCCCGAACACATACATGGGCCGGGGGAAAACTTACAGTCATGCACAAAACTGAAATTCCCGACCCTGACACAGGTTATGTCGAATCAGGGGTGGAGTCCATCAGTATGTCGTTCCGTTAACGATATTCGTTATTTCCCCGGATCATTCCGCCGCCAGTGCAAGATTCAGCGGATATTCCAGACGGTTCAGCATTTCTTTTGGACAGATCTGCCAGATACTTGCGCGTGCGCGTTCCCAGTCCATCAGCAGGCCTTCGGCGTGGCGGCTGGCCGTCATTTCGAAGTGGCGCTGGACGAGGCTGCGGCAGACATCGTTCCAATGGTCGGTTTCGATGCGTTGCCAGACCACCGAATCGGGGTTCACCTTGCTGGCGAACCGGTTTTCCGGATCATGGACGAACGCCATGCCGCCCGTCATGCCGGCGGCGAAATTGTCTCCGACAGGCCCCAGAATGACGGCGGTGCCGCCGGTCATGTATTCGCAGCCGTTGGCGCCGCAGCCTTCGATCACCGTGCTGGCGCCGGAATTGCGCACGGCAAAACGCTCGCCCGCCTGCCCGGCGGCGAACAGTTCGCCGGCCGTCGCTCCATAGAGGCAGGTGTTGCCGATGATGGCGTTCTCGTGTGCGGCAAGCGGCGAGGAAACCATCGGCCGGACGCTGATCGAAGCGCCCGACAGCCCCTTGCCGACATAGTCGTTCGCGTCGCCGAACACTTCGAGGCGTACGCCCTGCACGGCGAAGGCCCCAAGCGACTGCCCTGCAGACCCGCGCAACCGGACGTGCACATGGCCCGGAGCCAGCCCGGTCATGCCGAACTGCCGGGTGATCATCGCCGACAGCCGGGTGCCGACCGCGCGGTGGGTGTTGCGGACCGAATAGGTAAGCTGCATCTTCTCGCCGCGCTCGAAGACGGCGGCCGCATCGCGCAGAATGTCGGCGTCGAGGCTGTCGGGCACCGGGTTGCGCGGCGCGTCGCGCACCGAACGGCGCATGTCGTCGGGGGCATCGACGCGGGCGAGCAACGGGTTCAGGTCGAGGTCGTCCAGATGTTCGGCGCCACGGCTGACCTGCCGCAGCAGTTCGGTGCGGCCCACCACTTCGTCCAGCGAACGCACGCCAAGGCGGGCAAGGATCTCGCGGGTTTCCTCGGCGATGAAGGTCATCAGGTTGATGACCTTTTCCGCCGTGCCGGTGAACTTGGCGCGCAGGTCTTCGTCTTGCGTGCAGACGCCGACCGGGCAGGTGTTGGAATGGCACTGGCGCACCATGATGCAGCCGACCGCCACCAGCGACAGGGTGCCGATGCCGAATTCCTCGGCGCCGAGGATCGCAGCGATGACGATGTCGCGGCCGGTCTTCAGGCCGCCGTCGGTGCGCAGCTTCACCTTGTGCCTGAGGCCGTTCAGCGTCAGCACCTGGTTCACTTCCGACAGGCCCATTTCCCACGGGCCGCCGGCAAACTTGATGCTGGTCTGCGGCGATGCGCCGGTGCCACCGACATTGCCGGAAATCAGGATCACGTCGGCATGGGCCTTGGCGACACCCGCCGCGATCGTGCCGATGCCCGACGATGCGACCAGCTTCACCCCCACTTTCGCTTCGGGGTTGATCTGCTTCAGATCGTAGATGAGCTGGGCCAGGTCCTCGATCGAATAGATGTCGTGGTGCGGTGGCGGCGAAATCAGCGTGACGCCCGGCGTCGCGTGGCGCAGCCTTGCGATCATCTCGGTCACCTTGAAGCCGGGCAACTGGCCACCCTCGCCGGGCTTTGCCCCTTGCGCCACCTTGATCTCGATTTCGGTGCAGGCGTTCAGATATTCGGCGGTGACGCCGAAGCGGCCGGAGGCGATCTGCTTGATGGCGGAATTGGCGTTGTCGCCGTTGGCGAACGGGCGGAAACGGATCGGGTCTTCGCCGCCTTCGCCGCTGACCGCCTTCGCACCGATGCGGTTCATGGCGATCGCCAGCGTCTCGTGCGCTTCGGGGCTAAGCGCGCCGAGCGACATGCCGGGCGTGACGAAGCGCTTGCGGATTTCGGCGATCGACTCGACTTCCTCGGTGGCGAGCGGTGTCGGCGCGTAGTTCAGTTCCAGCAGGTCGCGCAGATAGATCGGCGGCAGCTTGCGGATGCCTTCCGAGAAGCGGCGGAACAGGCCGTAGCTGTCGGTGCGAACCGCTTCCTGCAACGTGTGGATCAGCGTTGCTTCCCATGCGTGCGGTTCGAACCCGGCGCGGTTGCGGTAAAAGCCGCCGACCGGCAGCACCGATGTCGGCCTGCTTTCGGTCGCGAAGGCGCGGGTGTGGCGCTGGCGGGCGGCTTCGAACAGCGAGGTGAACCCTTCGCCGGAAATACGCGCCGGCATGCCGGGGAAAAAGTCGGCGACAAGGGCGCGGCTCAGGCCGACGGCTTCGAAATTATAGCCGCCGCGATACGAGGACAGGACCGAGATCCCCATCTTGGCCATGATCTTCAGCAGGCCGTCGTCGACCGCCTTGCGGTAGCGGGCGATGCAGTCGTCGAGCGATCGGTCGCCGAACAGCCCGCGCGCCTGGCGGTCGGCGATCGAGGCTTCTGCAAGCCACGGACAGACGGTGGTGGCACCAACACCCACCAGCACGGCGACATGGTGCGTATCGAGGCATTCCGACGAGCGGGCGTTGATCGACGCGAAGGTGCGCAGGCCCTTGCGCACCAGATGCGTGTGCACCCCGGCGGCGGCGAGGATCATGGTGACGGCGCAGCGCGTGGCGGACTGGCGCTCGTCGGTCAGGAAGAGCTGCGATTTGCCTTCGCGGACGGCGGCTTCGGCTTCGGCGCGGATGCGCTCGATCGCGGCGCGCAGGCCGTCAGGGCCGTCGGTCAGGTCGAAGGTGCAGTCGATCACGGCGGCGGTGCCGGCGAAGTGCGCCAGCAACTGCTGCCATTCAGCCGACGACAGCAGCGGGCTTTCCAGCACCATGACGCCCGCCTGCCGCTCTTCGCTGTCGAGGATGTTGCCGTGGTTCCCAAAGCGGGTGTTCAGGCTCATGACCCGCGATTCACGCAAGGAATCGATCGGCGGGTTGGTGACCTGGCTGAAGTTCTGCCGGAAGAAGTGGCTGATCGGCCGGGCATTGGCGGAAATCACCGCCAGCGGCGTGTCGTCGCCCATCGAGCCGACTGCCTCCTTGGCGTCGTCGACCATCGGCGACAGGATCAGTTCCATGTCTTCCGATGAAAGGCCCGCCGCAATCTGCATCCGGCGCAGCGCATCGCCCGCCGGGCGCTCGACAGGCCCCGCCGGCGGCGCGACATCGGCAAGCGAAGTGAACTCGCCGACCCAGCGGTCATAGGGGGAAGCCGATGCGATACGATCCTTCAGCGCCCGGTCGGTATAGAGCCGCCCTTCCGTAAGATCGACGCCGATCATCTGCCCCGGCCCGAGCCGGCCCTTGGCGACGATGGTTTCCTCGTCGAGGACGACCATGCCCGATTCCGAACCGACGACAAGCAGGCCGTCGCGGGTGCGGGTGTAGCGCATCGGCCTGAGCGCATTGCGGTCCAGCCCGGCGACTACCCATTGCCCGTCGGTCATGGCCAGCGCGGCCGGCCCGTCCCATGGTTCCATGACGCTGGCGAAATAGCTGTACATCGCCTTGTGCGCGGGCGGCATGTCGGCCCCCTTCGACCAGGCTTCGGGAACCAGCATGGTCTTGGCGGTCGGTGCGTCGCGGCCCGAGCGCACGATCGCCTCGAATACGGCGTCGAGTGCGGCTGTGTCCGAGGATCCGGCCGGGATCAGCGGCTTGATGTCCTCGGAATGGTCGCCGAAGGCGGTGGCCGCCATCTTGATTTCGTGGCTTTTCATCCAGTTCGAATTGCCACGGATGGTATTGATCTCGCCGTTGTGGGCGAGGCAGCGGAACGGCTGCGCCAGCCACCATTGCGGGAAGGTGTTGGTGGAATAGCGCTGGTGGTAGATCGCCACCCGGCTTTCGAAGCGCGGATCGAGGAGGTCGGGGTAGAAGACCGACAGGCTTTCGGCCAGAAACAGCCCCTTGTAGATCAGCGACCGGCACGACAGCGAGCAGATGTAGAAGCCCTGGATCTGGGCGGCGATCACCTTTTTCTCGATGCGGCGGCGCAGGAGATAGAGGTCTTTTTCAAAGGCAGCGCGGCTTTCCTCGCTGGTGTCGGCGGGGCCTGCGATCATGATCTGTTCGATTTCGGGGCGCAGCCGGGCTGCCTTTTCGCCGATCACCGACACGTCGACCGGCACCTGCCGCCAGCCATAGATGAAATGGCCGAAGTCGATGATCTCGGATTCGACGATGCTGCGGCAGGCTTCCTGTGCGGCAAGATCGGTGCGCGGCAGAAACACCATGCCGACCGCCAGCAGGTTCGGGCGCGGGCTGTGCCCGGCGCGGTCGATGCAGTCCTCGAAAAAGGCGACCGGCAGGTCGAGGTGAATGCCCGCGCCGTCGCCTGTCTTGCCGTCGGCGTCGACTGCGCCCCGGTGCCAGACCGACTTCAGCGCCGCGACCGCCGTTTCCACCACCCGCCGCGACGGCTTGCCGTCGATCGCGGCGACGAGGCCGACGCCGCAGGCATCGGATTCGCCTTGCGGCAGATAGAGACCGTTTTCCGCCAGATGGGCACGGGCGGCGTCGATTTCGCTGGGGATGTCGGCGGGATGTTGCTGCATGGGTCCGTCCGTCGGGCGCCGGTGGCGCAATGGGGTTATTTCGTCGGGGCGATGTTGGGGAACAGCTTGCGCAGTTCGGCATCGAGTTTCGGCGCAACGGCCTTTTCCGCCGCCTGCATGCGCGGGCCGAACTTCTGTGCGTTGGCCCGGCCGACTTCGGCCGACACGGCCGCCTGCCGGGCAAGGAACTTCGCGCCTGCCGGGGTTTTGTAGAAGGCGGTGATCTCGGCAAGTTCTTCGGCGGTGAAATTGCGGGCGAAGGATGCGATCTGTTCGGCGCGCGCGCTGGCCTGCATTTCGCGCAGGATCGGGCCGATCGAGTCGGCCTGCATGGCGCCCATGCGGGCGAGACCTGCCTCGACCGCCGGGCTGTTTTTCGCCAGCTCGGCCTTCAGGCGCGGATTGGAGGAAAGCATCGCCCGCACGCCGGCGCCGCTGCGCATCTGCTTCAACTGCTGGTCGAGCTGCGCCTTGGCGGCGGCCGACGGCATCATCGTATCGACGAGCGCGGTCGCAGCCTTGGTGGCCTCGGCCGACTGGGCGGCGACGGGTGCGGCCAGCAGCAATGGTGCGATGGCGGCGATTGTGGTGAAACGCATGGTCATAGGGTTTCCTCCGAGGGCTGGGCCGCAGCGTTGGCGGCGGCATTGGCGCTGGCCTGCAGCCAGTCGTGCATTGCGGCGGCGGCGTCGCGCCCCTCGCGCATTGCCCATACCACAAGGCTTGCGCCGCGCACGATGTCTCCGGCGGCGAACACGCCATCGATGCTGGTGGCCTGGTCCGGACGCGCGACCTTGACGGTCCCCCAGCGGCTGGTGCCAAGGTCCGGCGCTTCGAACGCGGCGGGCAGGTCATCGGGGTCGAAGCCCAGGGCTTCGATCACCAGATCGGCTTTCACTTCGAAGTCCGAGCCAGGCTCTACTTCGGGCGCGCGCCTGCCCGATCCGTCGGCGGCACCCAGCCGCATGCGCTGGGCGCGGACCGTGGCGATGCGGCCATCGGCACCGGCAGTGAAATGGCCGGGCGAGGCGAGCCATTCATAATCGACGCCTTCTTCCTCGGCGTTCTGCGTTTCGCGGGCCGAACCCGGCATGTTGGCACGGTCGCGGCGATAGAGGCAGGTGACCGATGCCGCCTGTTGGCGGACGGCGGTGCGCACGCAGTCCATCGCGGTGTCGCCGCCGCCGATCACCACCACATGCCGCCCGCGCGCATCCAGTTCGCCGTTGTCCGGTTCGGGCACGGTGTCGCCCAGATTGCGGCGGTTGGATGCGATCAGATAATCCAGCGCCTTGACGACGCCCGGCAGGTCGGCCCCTTCCATCCCCAGCGGGCGGGGCCTGTAGACGCCGGTCGCGATCATGATCGCGTCGTGGCGGCGGCGCAGGTCGGCGAACGAAAGGTCGCGGCCGATCTCGGTCGAGAGGTGGAAGTGGATGCCGCCCTCGATAAGCCGCGCGACCCGGCGCTCGACGACCAGCTTTTCCAGCTTGAAGCCGGGGATGCCATAGATCAGCAATCCGCCGGCGCGGTCGTGCCGGTCATAGACATGGACTTCATACCCCTCGCGGCGGAGGAGTTCTGCCGTCGTCAGGCCTGCAGGCCCGGCACCGATGACCCCGACCGACTGGCCGCCGCGGTCGGCGACGGGAACCAGAGGCTCGACCCAGCCTTCCTTCCAGGCGTTGTCGGTGATGAATTTTTCCACGGCACCGATGGTGACTGCTCCGTGTCCGGCGTTTTCTATCACGCAGCCGCCTTCGCACAATCTGTCCTGCGGGCAGATGCGGCCGCAGATTTCCGGCATCGTCGAGGTGGAGGAGGAAACCTCATAGGCTTCGCGCAGGCGGCCGTCGGCGGCGAGCTTCAGCCAGTCGGGGATGTGGTTTTCCAGCG
>NZ_DBNHFX010000012.1:0-1547 GCF_057137845.1 Sandaracinobacteroides sp.
ACCATCCGCTTCACCACATATTCCATCACCGCCTCGTCGTTCTGGTTGAACACCAACACCCGCGAAGTCACAATGGCACGATTGTTCTTCGATGTCGGGCGGATTTCGGTGATCTCCAGCGTCGCGCGGATACTGTCTCCTACGCGCACCGGGCCAAGCGCCTTCATCTGCATTTCCAGCAGCGCCAGCCCCACTCCCTGGATGACCGACTGGAACAGCAGCCCTTCGATCAGGCACTGGGTCAGCGCAGCCGGCACCAGCCGTCCGGGGATCGCCTTGCCCGGATAGTCGGCGTCGATGAAGATCGCCTCCAGCATCCCGGTCGCGCCGATGAAGTTCACCAGATCGGCCTCGGTGATGGTGCGGCGCAGGGTCCGCCCCGCCATGCCGATGCGGATGTCCTCCCAGCATGCGCCAAGCCCCATCACGGGCAGTTCGTCGATGTTGGTCATTGCTGCTCTCCGGTCTGCAGATGCTGCTGGATATAGGGCAGGCTGCCGCCGCCCGCGCGCAACCGGCGCCGCCCCAGTTCCGCCGCCCAGAACGCACTGGTGCCTGCTTCCCGCTGCCAGCGCCAAAGCGCGCGCGTAAACAGTTGCAGGTCATATTCCTGCGTCGCGCCGATCGCGCCGTGCAACTGGTGCGCGATTGCCGCAGCCAGCGTCGCGGCCTCGTTGCAGCGCAGCTTGGCGGCGGCGCTGCGCTCGGCCGTGAACTCCGGCCCGGCAAGGCCGATATGCGCCGCCAGCCGCGATGCAGCCGCTTCTTCGGCAAGTTGCGCCAGTTGCTGCTGCACCGCCTGAAACGCGCCGATCGGCCGGCCGAACTGTTTGCGTGTCGTCACGAATATGGTGGTGCGCTCCAGCAACTGCCCGATCGCCCCCGCCATGCGCGCCGCCACCAGTGCTGCACGCACCTCCACCGGAAGGCCGTCAACCGCCAGCCCCAGCCGCCGCGCCACGGCAATTTCCGGAAAACCCACCGGGCAGAGATACGCCCCGCAGGCGATGACGAGGGGCGCAAACCCCGCAAGGCCAAGCCCGGCCCCACCCTGCTCCTCGGCCAGCAGGATGTCGGTGAACCCCGACGCCTCGATCTCGGCGGCAAGGCCATCGGCGTCATCGGGCCGTCGTTCCGCTGCCCGCACCAGATCGATCGGGCAATGGGTCGCCAGCAGCCGGGTGAAACTGTCGACAAACATCAGCGCACCCCCAGCCCGCGCGCGATCATGCCGCGCAGGATTTCACGCGTGCCGCCGCGCAGCGAAAACACCGGCGAAAGCTGTTGCAGCCACGACAGCGTCTCCAGCAGTTCCGGCGAAGGGTTCGCCATCAGCCGGTCCGAGATCAACGCAGGCACCGACTGTTCATAACTGGTGCCCAGATCCTTATAAACGGCTGCCTCCACCAGCGGGCTTTCTCCTGCCGCCAGCCGCGCCGTCAGCGCGATCGACATCGCCCGAAGCGTCGCCAGCCGCGCCGTCAGCCGCCCCAGCAGCTCGACATCCGCCGGGTCAGGCTCCGGCCCAAGTTCGCGCGCCCACAAGT
>NZ_DBNHFX010000013.1:0-32754 GCF_057137845.1 Sandaracinobacteroides sp.
TCGAACTCCTCGAGGAGGACCACCTGCTCCATCAGATGATCGACCGAGGATTGCGAATGCACGCGAAAATGCGCCGTCTCGGCTACGCGCCACGCTCCCCCCGCGATCGCCGGCTGGGCGAACATCAGACACAGGAACAGACGGCACAGCAAACCCAAGACTCGATACTCCTTCGGGAATTATCGTTAATTCAGTTGGTTCGTCGGCGAAATCAGACATTGTTGCAAGATTGTAAAGAATTATCACGAATGGTGAACCGACGGTCGCGCCTGTCCGGTTTACGGCGGGTGCGGTTTCCCGCTAATGCTCGGGGATGCTTACCATCCTGAACCTGCTGAGGTTTATCCTGATCGCCGGGCTGACGCTGCTTGTGGCAATCTTCGCGGTGCGCGCGGTGCAGGCCATGCGCGGGCCATCGCTGCAACTGTGGCACACCCATGTCCCCGACGAGCCGGGCGCCGCCGAAATCGACGGAATGAACTGGCAGGCATGGCTGAAGCGCGAGGACACGGTCTTTGCCGAGGTGAAATCGGAAATCGTCGACAAGCTCCCGCGTGAGGAACAGCGCGCGCAAAACCGATATTGGTCAGGCTCGCCGATGAATCCGGCGCGGCGCACGCATGACTGGAACCGCAGTTTTGAACTGATGCCCGAAGGCGCACCTGCCGGGGTTGCCGTTCTGCTGCATGGGCTGACCGACGGCCCCTACAGCCTGCGCCATTTCGCCCGCCACTACCAGTCGCGCGGGTGGGCGGTCATCGGGGTGCGGTTGCCGGGCCACGGAACCGTCCCGGCCGCGCTGACCAAGGCCAACGTCGAACAATGGGAGGCGGCTACCCGCCTCGGCATGCGCGAAGCCGCACGTCTGGCGCCCGGAATGCCGATCCACATCGTCGGCTATTCCAATGGCGGGGCGCTTGCTGTCGGCCACGCGCTCGATGCACTCGACAAGCCGGATCTCGTCCAGCCGCAGGCACTGGTGCTGGTGTCGCCGATGATCGGTCTTACCCCCTTTGCCCGCTTTACCGGCCTTGCCGCCATTCCCGCCGCACTTCCGGCGTTCGTCAACGCGGCATGGCTCGATATTCTGCCGGAATATAATCCATATAAATACAACAGCTTCCCGGTGAACTCCGGGGCAGAGGCGCATCGACTGACGCAGGTTCTGACGGGTAAACTGGGGAAGGCCAAGTCCAGTGGCGCCATCCGCCGCATGCCGCCTGTGCTGGCATTCCAGTCGGTCGTCGACTCGACGGTGAGTGCGCAGGCAGTGGTTACTGCCCTGTTCGACCAGTTGCCTGCGAACGGGTCCGAACTGGTGCTGGTCGACGTGAACCACGCGGCCTATGTCGGCCCGATGCTCAGGCCCTCGGCCTCGGGCGCGCTGGATCGTCTGCTGCCCAACGGCCCGCGCAACTACCGGATCCGCGTCATCACCAACGCCAGCCCCGACAGTCAGGAAACGGTCGTTCGCACCACCGAGGCAGGAGCGACCGGCTCGGTCGATGTTCCGCTCGTCACGCCATATCGCCGGGATTTCTTCTCGCTGGGGCACGTTGCCCTGCCCTTCCCGCTTGGCGACGGCCTGTATGGCGCCAATCCCGATCCGGCCGATGTGCCGGGCGTCGCGCTTGGCGCATTGGCGACGCGCGGCGAAAACGGTGTGCTGGGGATTTCGCCGGCAGCGCTTGCGCGCGTCAGTTCGAACCCATTCCTGCCGTGGATGCTGGAACAGGTCGATCAGCGGCTCACGGCAGCAGCGCCTGCCGCGCACCCCTGATCGATCGTTGCCGTGCAACGAAATGGCACGAAAGGCTTTGTCTCGTCGGCCGATCGGGCTAAGCCAGCCGGCATGACCGAGGAAACCAGCGGCCGGCCTCTGACGCCCCTTCTCGATACTGTGCCGACGCCGCACGAACTGCGGCGCCTGCCGCCCGCGCAGTTGCGGCAGTTGGCCAACGAACTGCGCGCGGAAATGATCGATGCCGTAAGCGTGACCGGTGGCCATCTGGGGGCCGGGCTTGGTGTGGTCGAACTGACGGTTGCGCTGCACTATGTGTTCAACACCCCCGACGACAAACTGATCTGGGATGTCGGCCATCAGGCCTATCCGCACAAGATCCTGACCGGCCGGCGCGACCGCATCCGCACGCTAAGGCAGGGCGGCGGGCTTTCCGGGTTCACCAAACGGTCTGAATCCGAATATGATCCGTTTGGCGCAGCGCACAGCTCGACATCGATTTCGGCGGCTTTGGGCTTTGCCATCGCCAACCAGTTGGCAGGCGTGCCGGGCAAGGCGATCGCAGTGATCGGCGACGGCGCCATGAGCGCGGGCATGGCCTATGAGGCGATGAACAATGCGCGCGAAGCAGGCAACCGGCTGGTGGTGGTGCTGAACGACAACGACATGTCAATCGCGCCGCCCGTCGGCGCTTTGTCGGCCTATCTGGCGCGCGCCTATAGTTCGAATACATTCCTCAGCCTGCGCGAGGCCGTGCGCCAACTGGCGAAAAAGGCGCTGCCCGCCCAGTTGCAGGGGCCGGCCAAACGCGCCGACGAATTCATCCGCACCATCGGTTCCGGCGGCACCCTGTTCGAAGAACTGGGCTTTTACTATGTCGGCCCGATCGACGGCCATAATCTCGATGTGCTGGTGCCTATCCTCGAAAATGTCCGCGACGCCGCGATGGGGCCGTGCCTCGTCCATGTGGTGACGAAAAAGGGCAAGGGCTATGCACCCGCCGAAGCCGCCGACGACAAATACCACGGCGTGGTGAAATTCGATGTCGTGACCGGTCGCCAGCACAAACCCGCACCAGGCGGGCCGCCAAGCTACACCGGCGTTTTCGCCAAGGCCCTCGTCGCCGAGGCCGAGCGCGACCCGAAGGTGGTTGCAATCACCGCCGCCATGCCGTCCGGCACCGGGCTGGACAGGTTCCAGCAGGCCTTCCCCGAACGCTGCTTCGATGTAGGCATTGCCGAACAGCACGCCGTCACCTTTGCGGCCGCTCTGGCCGCGCAGGGAATGCGCCCATGGGCTGTGATCTACTCGACGTTCCTGCAACGCGCCTATGATCAGGTCGTGCACGATGTGTGCATCCAGAACCTGCCTGTCCGCTTTGCGATCGATCGTGCGGGGCTGGTGGGCGCAGATGGCTCGACCCATGCCGGCAGCTTCGACATCGCCTATCTGGCGACGCTGCCCAACATGGTGGTGATGGCGGCCGCAGACGAAGCCGAACTCGTGCATATGGTGCACACAGCGAACCTGCACGATAGCGGGCCGTCAGCGGTGCGCTATCCGCGTGGCGAAGGAACGGGCGTGCCGTTGCCCCTAGTTCCCGAACGGCTTGAAATCGGCCGTGGACGGATCGTGCGTGAGGGGCGCAAAGTTGCGATCCTGTCGCTCGGCACGCGCCTTTCCGAAGCATTGAAAGCCGCCGACACGCTGGAATCGCGCGGCCTTTCAACAACGGTCGCCGATCTGCGCTTCGCCAAGCCGCTGGATATGGCGATGATCCGCCGCCTTTGTGCTACGCATGAAGTGGTCGTCACCGTCGAGGAAGGCGCCATTGGTGGCTTTGGCGCGCATGTGCTGACGCTCGCCTCTGACGAGGGCTGGCTGGACAGCGGCCTGAAGATCCGCACCCTGCGCCTGCCCGACGCCTTTCAGGAGCACGACCGCCCGGACCGGCAATATGCCGAAGCGGGGCTGGACGCAGCGGGCATCGTTAAAACGGTGCTGTCGGCGCTGCGCCACAACAGCACCGGGCTGGGCGAAGGAGCCAGCGCCTGACCGGCCACAACAAGGCAGGCGGTTCCGGTGGCAGGCAGCGTGTCGATCAGATTCTGGTAGCGCGCGGCCTGACCGAAAGCCGCGCGCGTGCGCAGGCGCTGATCATGGCCGGGCTGGTGTTCGCAGGCGAACGCAAGGTGGCGAAGGCCGGCGAAATGCTGGCGCCCGACGCCGCGCTTGAAGTGCGCGGCAAGGATCATCCCTGGGTTTCGCGCGGCGGGCTGAAACTTGACCACGGCCTTCGGCATTTCGGCATCGATGCCACCGGCGCGGTTGCGCTGGACATCGGCGCATCGACTGGGGGCTTCACCGATGTGCTCCTCGCCCACGGTGCGGCGCGGGTCTATGCGATCGATGTCGGAACCAACCAACTGGCGTGGAAGCTGCGCCAGGACGCTCGCGTCGTCGTCCATGAACAGACGAACGCCCGCTCGCTGACGGCGGCGCATGTTCCCGAACCCGTCGATATCCTGGTCTGTGATGCAAGTTTCATTTCACTGAGCAAGGTTCTGCAAGCCGCACTTGCATTCGTGCGCCCCGGCGGCCGACTCGTGGTGCTGGTAAAGCCGCAGTTCGAGGCCGGACGTCTGGAAGTCGGCAAGGGCGGCGTGGTGCGCGATGCGGCAGTCCACCAGCGTGTGTGCGAGGCTGCGGCCGCGTGGCTGGAAACCCTTGGCTGGAGGGTGATCGGGGTAACAGCGTCGCCGATCACCGGGCCGGAAGGGAACATAGAGTTCCTGCTGGCCGCCCAAAAGCAAGGGGCGGCAGAGTTGCCTCTGCCGCCCCCTGTTGCCTGACGGCCAGCCTGTTCAGGCGGCCATCGACTTCTTTACCGTTTCCGCCGCCAGCGACATGCGCGACGACAGCGGCTGCACGACTTCGCCGGCCAGCTTCAGCCAGGTTTCCGACATGTGGCTCATGTTGGCGACGGCCTTGTCGAACTGCGCCTTGGCGAAGTCGTTCTGCGCCGTGATCAGTTCGTTCGGGGTCTTGGCGCTGGCGAACGACTTGAACGCAACCTGCGCTTCTTCAGCCGACTTCTTCGACGATTCGACGAAGTGCGTGGTCATGGCTTCGGCGCCCGAAGCGGCGGCCTTGGCGCTTTCGATCAGGGCTTCGAGGTTGCCCTTGGCGAATTCGGTCATTTCGTTCATCGTCTTCATGTTCTTCTCCATCAGTTCGCGGACCTTGGTCGACGCCTGCTCGTGGGCGGCGCGGGTCTGGGCGAGGAATTCGGTCGTGGCCTTTTCCACTGCGGGGGCAACGGCTTCGAGCGACTTGGTGAGGGCTTCGTTGGTCATTTCAGCTTCCTTCGTAAGAACGGTTGCGCGCGGCGCCTTCGCGGCCTTCTGAGCCGGCTTGCGGACTGGCTTGTCGGTGGCCATGAAAATGCTTGCTCCTGTGTTATGCTGCAACGCACAATAATGCATTGCAGCACAGAATTCAAGACGCCCGATTGTGCGTCGCACAATTTTTCTGCAATGCGGGCGCAACCCTCGGCGAATCAAGCCTGCATCAGTGCGCCGCCTCCAGCCGTTCGACGCCCGACAGCGCCAACTGCGCGTCGATTGCCTGCGTCAGCCGTTGCAGCGCTTCGGCGTCGTGCGCTTCTGCCCGCGCGACCAGCACGTCCTGGGTGTTGGATGCCCTGAGCAGCCACCAGCCGTCGGCGGTGTTGACGCGCGCCCCATCCGTTGCATTCACATCGGCGCCTGCCGCCTGCAACCGCGCCAGCACCTCGGCCACCACTTCGAACTTGCGTTCGTCGGCGCAGGGGAAGCGCAGTTCCGGCGTATTCACGACCGGCGGAATCGCCGACTTCAGGGCAGTCAGCGACCCACCCAGTTCGCCGACTGCTTCGATCAGGCGAACGGCTGCATACAGGGCGTCGTCGAAACCATACCAGCGATGGCCGAAAAAGATGTGGCCCGACATTTCACCGGCGAGCGGCGCTCCGACTTCCTTCATCTTCGCCTTGATCAGGCTGTGCCCGGTTTTCCACATCATCGGCTGGCCACCCAGTTCGCTGATCCGGTCATAGAGGGTCTGGCTCGCCTTCACGTCGGCGATGATCGTCGCGCCGGGCAGTTCCTTCAGCACGGGTTCGGCAAGGATCCCCAGCAACTGGTCGCCCCAGACGATCCGGCGCTCGCTGTCGATGGCGCCGATTCTATCGCCGTCACCGTCGAAGGCGATGCCGAAGTCCAGCTTTTGCTCGGCCACCAGTTGCCGCAGATCCTCGAGGTTTTCAGGAACCGACGGGTCGGGATGATGATTCGGGAAATCGCCATCGATCTGCGTGAACAGAACATGGTGCTCACCCGGCAGCAGCGCCACCAGCCGCTCCAGCGCCTCGCCGGTTGCGCCATTGCCTGCGTCCCAGCCGATCCGGAACGGTCGGCACCGGCTGTCTGCAACGAGCCTCGCAACATAGCGTTCCATGATGTCGACGGTTTCGGCGCCGCCGCTGCCTGCCTCCCAGTCGCCGCGCGCTGCCGCTTCGCCGAGTTTGCGGATGTCGTCGCCGAAGAACGGCCTGTCCTTCAGCAGCATCTTGAAGCCGTTATAGTCTGGCGGGTTGTGGCTGCCGGTGATCATCACGCCGCCATCGGCCCCCAGTTCCGAGACCGCGTAATACAGCATCCCGGTAGGCCCACGGCCGATCCTGAGCGCATCGCAGCCGGCCGCCCGCAACCCCCTGACCAGCGCCGCTTCGAGGTTCGGCGAACTGTGCCGCCCGTCATAGCCGACTGCGACCCTGCTGCCGCCTGCCCGACGCACGACCGTTCCGAAGCCCCGCCCGATCGCCTCGGCATCCTGCTCTCCGAGTGTTTCCCCGATGATGCCGCGAATGTCGTATTCGCGCAGTGTCGTGGGGTGAAAGTCATGGGTTTTCATGATCAACCTCTCTGCCGGGAAACTGGGTGTGTGCAACGGGCAATCGTTCAGCGTCCTTCGCCGACGCGCGCCAGCAGCAGATCACGGGCGGCGTTCACACGGCCTGCCATATCTGCGGCCGCCATGCCACGGTCCGGGTGGACGCGGGCGATCGTCTGCCGATGGGCCGCAATGATCTCGTCGCGACCGGCAGACAGGCCGACGCCCAGCAACCGCCGCGCCTCGACTTCGTCCATCGGCGCCACTGGCGCGGGTTTCCGGCGGCCATTGGCAAGGGCCAGCACCGCCGTGACCGCGCCAACCGCCATCCCCGGAACCATCTGTCCGCGCATCAGCAGCACCAGCGTAACGACGACGCCCGCCAGCACCAGCAGACGTCGGCCAGCCCCGCCATCGAGGTGCCCCTTCCAGACCAGCCAGCCGACAGCCCCCAGCGCCAGCAGCGCCAGACCAAGCATCAGGCGGCCTTGCCCGCGATCCGGTCGGCCAGCGGCAACTCCAGCGCCGCAATCAGCTCACGCAGTTCGGCCCGCGCAGCGACATGGCTCATCGACGCGTCTTTCAGGTGCTGCATGTCGAGCAGGGTAAGCCCGCGCGGAAACAGTTCGCGGTAGATCACCCGCTCGGAAAGGCCCGGCGCGATTCGAAAGCCGATCCGTTTGGCCAGCTCATCGAGCGCCGTGCCGACGCGGCGCCGGTTGCGCGCCTCCAGCGTCGACAGGCGGTTGCGCAGCACCACCCAATCGACCGTGCCGCCATCGGCCCTGGCGCGCTGCTGCCGCGCTTTCCACACCAGTTCGGCATAGAAACTGGGCTTCGTCACCTTGTAGCTGTCGGCATCGACCTGTCCCAGCAGATCGAAATCGACGAAACTGTCGTTGATGGGGGTGATCAGCGTGTCGGCACGAGCGATGGCTGCGCGCCCGATCCCGGAATCCCGGCCCGGAGTATCGATCACCACCACGTCACAGCCGCTGGCGATCACCTCGTCGAGGCGGGCAACGCCTTCGTCGTCCAGCACCTCGACCGTCGGCACCTCCAGTGGAAGATCGTGGCGTTTACCCCACGCTGCACGGTTTTCAAGATAGCGCGCAGTCGTCTTCTGGCGATGATCGGCATCGATGACACAGACACTTAGGCCCGCACTGTGCAGCGCCATCGCGATATGAACCGAAGTCGTGGATTTGCCAGAACCGCCCTTCTCGTTCCCCAGAACGATCACATGCGGCCGCCCCTTTGCGCCACCCGTCTTTGCAGCTTCCGTTGACATCTTGCCCCGCCTCTTGGCAACGCCGACAATATACCGGCGCCCTACCTACCGCCGCTCCTTGGCGGCAGTCGCGGGGATTCGTCAATCAAGCACGTGTCTGGCAAGCGCGTGTCGGGCAAGCGCGTGTCAGGGTGGGTCGGCAGATGGATACAGTTCGTGACGTGGCGCCATTGAGGGCGCGAATCCGCGAGTGGCGCGCCGCCGGAGAGCGCGTCGCGCTGGTGCCGACGATGGGGGCGCTGCATGCGGGCCACCTGTCGCTGGTGCGAATCGCCCGCCGGCGCGCGCATCGGGTGATTGCCTCGATCTTCGTCAACCCGAAGCAGTTCGGCGCGAGCGAGGATCTCGACCGCTACCCGAGGCAGGTCCCGCACGACGCGGCGCTGCTGGCGTCGGTTGGATGCGACCTGCTGTTCGCCCCGGCGCCCGATGTCGTTTATCCGTCGGGTTTTGCAACGACGGTCAGCGTCGGCGGGCTGGACGCAACAATGGAGGGCCGCGCGCGGCCGGGCCATTTCGACGGTGTGGCGACGGTCGTCAGCAAGCTGCTGCTGATGGCGTTCCCCGATGTCGCGGTGTTCGGCGAAAAGGACTGGCAGCAACTGGCCATCATCCGCCGCCTCGTGACCGACCTGAACATCCCGGTGGATGTGGTCGGCGCACCGATCATGCGCGAACCTGACGGCCTCGCCATGAGCTCGCGCAACGCCTACCTCGACCCCGGCGAACGGGCGATCGCCGGCGCCCTGCCTCGGACGCTGCTTGCCGCAAGCCAGGCGATCGCAGGAGGCGCGCGCGTCGACGAAACGCTGGCGACGGCGCGGGCGGCGCTGGTATCGGCGGGGTTCAAGGTGGATTACCTGATTCTGGCCGACGGCCAGACCCTTGGCCAACTGACAGAAGCGCGGCGAGGCGCGCGCCTGTTCGTCGCGGCAAAGCTTGGAACCACCCGCCTGATCGATAACATGCCGCTTCCCGCCGGTGAACGGGCATGACAGGCCCAGAACCGGAAGGAGCACCGGAAGGAGCGCTGGAGGGGGCACTGGCGCGCGCCACCACATATTCGCCGTTCCTGCGCGGCCTCGTCCGCCGCGAACCCGAACTGATCGACGAAATGCGCGAACGCGGCTTCGATGCAGCGTTCGCCACCGCACTCGCCCGCCTAGACCCGGAACGCGCCGGGCCGTCGATCCGCGAAGCGCGCGGCGCAGTCGCGCTGACGGCCGCCCTTGCCGACCTCGCGGGGGTGTGGTCGCTCGAACAGGTGACAGCAGCACTGACGAGGTTCGCCGACACGGCGCTGGACTTTGCGATCCAGACAGCCTTTGCCGAACGCGGGGCGCAGACGCAGGGGCTGGTTGCGCTGGCGCTGGGGAAAATGGGCAGCTTCGAGCTGAACTATTCGTCGGACATCGATCTGATTTTCCTGCACGATCCCGACACCATTCCCCACCGCGCCAACGAAGAGCCAACCGACGCCGCCGTCCGTATCGTGCGGCGCGTGGTGGCACTTCTGGCCGAGCGGACATCCGATGGCTATGCGCTGCGCGTCGATCTAAGGCTGCGGCCCGACCCCGACACCACGCCTTCGTCGCTACCGCTTGGCGCCGCCGAGGCCTACTACCAGTCGCAAGCGCTGGCGTGGGAGCGTGCGGCCTTCATTCGCGCCCGCGCCGCCGCCGGAGACGTGGCGATGGGCCGGCGCTTTCTGGCCGGCATCGGGCCGTTCGTGTGGCGGCGCAGCCTGGATTATTCGGCGCTGGCCGAAATCCGGGAAGTCAGCCACCGCATCCGCGATCATTTTGCGGAAACACAATCGCTTGGCCCCGGCTTCGACTTGAAGCGCGGCCGTGGCGGCATCCGCGAAGTCGAGTTTTATGCGCAGGTGCACCAGTTGATTTTCGGTGGCCGCGATCCGTCGTTGCGGCATGGCGCCACGCTGGATGCGCTTGCGGCACTTGCGGCAGCAGGCAAGATCACCGCAGCCGACGCCACCGTGCTTGGCGACGCCTATCGCTTCCATCGCACACTTGAACATCGCATCCAGATGGTCGGCGACCAGCAGACCCACGCCATCCCCAAGCTTGCAGCCGAACGGGCGCAGGTGGCCGGGCTGTGCGGCGCGCCCGACTGGAGGACCGTCGAGCGCGAACTGGCGTCGTTCCTGAAGCCGGTCGAGAAGCTCTATGACCGGCTGCTGGAAACCGGCAGCGAGGAGCGGGCGCCGCGCCTGCCATTGGAATCGGCCGAAATCGAAAGCTGGGCGACAAAAGCGAAAATCAGCGATCCGAAGCTGCTGGCGTCGTTGCTGGCGGGCTGGCGTTCAGGTCATCCCCGTTCGCTTCGCGCGCCGGAAGCCCTGAACGCATTCGAAGCAGTTATCCCGGCGCTGGTGCGACAGGTCGGAACCGGGCGGTCGGGGCGGGATGCGCTGCTGCGGCTCGATCAGATGGTGCAGGCGCTGCCATCCGGGGTGCAGTTCTGGCGCCTGCTGGCGGCCCATCAGGCGCTGGCGGCTGTCGTCGGCCGATTGCTTACTGCAACGCCCTTGCTTGCCGATGCGCTGGCCCGCAGGCCAAGCCTGATCGATATCCTGCTGGAACCGGCACCGGCGCTGGCGGATTCCGCCGCTGCACTGTCCGAGCTTTCGGCGGCTGCCCGTGGCCTCGATGGCGAAGCCCTGCTGGATCGGGTGCGCGTCTGGACTGCCGAGCGCCGGTTTCAACTTGGTGTGCAGTTGCTGGATGGCGCAATCAGCCCGTTGGCCGCATCAAAGGAAATGGGCTTCATGGCCGATGCCGCCGTGCATCTGCTGGCCGACGCGGTGACGCGCGAATTCCGCGAAAAGCATGGCGACGTGCCGGGGGGCCGCCTGATACCGCTGGCACTGGGAAGGTTCGGGAGCGGCGAACTTACCACCCAGTCCGATCTCGACCTTGTGCTCGTATTCACTGGCAGCTTCGAAACACAATCCACTGGCAGTGCACCACTTTCTGCCAGCGCATGGTTCAATCGCGTCGGCCAGCGGCTGATTGCGGCGCTAAGCGTGCCGACGGCCGCTGGGCCACTCTATGAAGTCGACAGCAGGCTTCGTCCGTCCGGTAACGATGGCCTGCTGGTGGTCAGCCTCGACAGTTTTCAGCGATACCAGATGCACGACGCCGAGATCTGGGAGCATATGGCCCTGACAAGGGCGCGCCCGCTTTCGGCAAATGCGCAGGACAATCTGGCCGCGCAGGCCGTGCTCGACGCCATCATTTCGCTGCCGCGCGAACCTGCCGCCGTGCTGCGCGAGGCGCAGTCGCTCAGGCGGCACATCACCAAGCACAAGCCCGCCGCCGGCCCGTTCGATGTGAAGCAGATGAAGGGCGGGCTGATCGACATCGAATTCATCGTCCAGACCCGCGCACTGGTGACTTCGCGCCCAGTGCCGCCCTGCCTGAACCAGGCAATCGCGCTGCTTGCGCCGGAACTCTGCCAGCCTGCCCGGCTGATGATGGACATGCTGGTGATGCTGCGCCTTATCCAGCCGCACGATTCCACGGCAACGCCCGATGCGGCGGCAGGCGCCGTGATCGCGCGCGCATGCGGGCATGCAACGCTCAGCGCCCTGAAGGCCGAACTTGCGCAGGCCCGCCAGATCGTCAACGCTTCGTGGACTGACATCTTTCGCACTGCATCGGATGAATCGAAATGATCATTGAAACAGGAAGTTCAGCGCCGGATTTCACGTTGGAAACGAACGAGGGGCCGATCCGCCTGGCCGACTATGCCGGGCGCAAGCTGGTGTTGTATTTCTACCCCAAGGACAACACCCCCGGCTGCACCAACGAAGCCCTGCATTTCACCGCGCTCGCCGATGATTTCGCGAAGGCGGGCGCCGCCGTCGTCGGCGTGTCGAAGGATTCACTCGCTTCTCATGCGCGGTTCGCCGCTAAACATGGCCTGAAACTCACCCTCGGCTCGGATGCCGAGGGGCGGACCATCGAAGCCTATGGCTCGTGGGTCGAGAAAACGCTCTATGGCCGCAAATATATGGGGATCGACCGTTCGACCTTCGTCATCGGCCCGGACGGCCGCATCGCCGCGATGTGGCGCAAGGTGAAGGTTCCGGGCCACGCCGAGGCCGTGCTGAAGGCCGTTCAGGCGCTTTGATCGCCAGGGCCGACTATGATGGAATGCCTGCGTAGCGCGGCTCGATCGATTCTGCTGACGGCAGACGCCAACGCCAAGGCCGCCGCCGCACTTGACCTGAAGGCGCGATGGGATCGCGGCGAGATTCGCCATCAGGGCATAGCCGGCGATCATCCGCCCGACATGCCCGACCGCCCTGCCCGCCCGGCGCGGCCGGTGTTGCTGGCGCCATCAGCCATGCCCCGGCGCGGGCGGGCAGGCAGCCCGCGAAGCCGCTTCGCGCTGCTTCATGCGCTGACCCACATCGAACTGAACGCCATCGACCTTGCAGTCGATATCGTCGGCCGCTGGGGCCAGGCGATGCCGCCCGCATTCACGGCCGACTGGCTGCATGTCGCGGCAGACGAAGCACGCCATTTCGCCATGCTGTCGGCCCTGCTTCGGGACGCCGGCGGCAGCTATGGCGACCTGCCCGCCCACGACGGGCTGTGGGAAGCCGCCGAGGTGACGGCGCACAGCCTCGAAGCCCGCCTCGCCGTGGTGCCGCAGGTGCTGGAAGCGCGCGGGCTGGACGTGACGCCCGCCATGATCGAACGCTTCCGCGCAGCCGGAGACGACGCGGCAGCCAGGGTGCTGGAACGGATTCTGACCGACGAAATCACCCATGTCGAAGCGGGCAACCGCTGGTTCCGCCAGCTTTGTGACGAATCGCAACATGATGCGGCGGAACGGTTCCAGATACTTGTGCGCCGCCATTTTCGCGGTCCCGTTAAGCCGCCGTTCAACGATTCAGCGCGGAGTCGGGCCGGTCTGACGATGGATTGGTATGTCGGGCTTGGCAGCGATGATCCAGCCTCTAAACGGTGACGGTCCGCCAACCTCTGGCAGGAACCCGGCAGGGGGCTTCTCAGGGATCGGCGGGCGGATTGAAGTAACCATAATTTCGAGCGCTCCGGCGGAATACGAAGTCGGTCGCCACTGAGGGCAAGGTAACAGATGCGGAAGCAGATCAGCCGCGCAGCAAAGCGCGTGTCCGTTCTTGCAGCCGTGCGCCTGCCCGAAAGGCGAATCCACATCGAATCCCGGCACGGCCTGCGCACGATCAATATCGGGACTCGCGATCAGCTCATGGGAATTGGTTCTGCTGCGATGATTGCCGGATGGCTTGCCGTTTCGGCTGTCAACGGCGCCACCGGCGATAACGCCCAGGAAAAGCGCAACGAGGCGGAACTCGCCCGGATGGCGGCGCAGGTGCAGGCGTTGAAGGCCGACACCGCAGTGCTGAAAGGCAGTGTCGCATCCGCCGCCGAGCGGATCGAGGCGCGCCAGCAGTTTCTCGATGCATTGCTGTCGGGCAAGGCGCGCAACGCCGACCTCGCCGATCTGCTGCCGCGCAACGCAGGCAAGGCCGGCAGCGGCGAAGCCTCGGTCAGCGGCATTCTGGCGCCGTTCGCTGCGCTGGAGCAAAAGCAGATCGCGCTGGTGAACAAGGCCGCCGCAACCGCCGAAACCCGCCTGAAGGACGCGCAGGCGCTGATCGGCCGCCTTGGCCTCAACCCCGAGCGTTTCGTCGCCCAGTCGGCCGGCCGCATGACGAAGATCGGCCTTGGCGGCCCGTTCGTGCCCGCAGGCGCCAACCAGTCCGCCGGGACGGACCCACGTTACACCGAACTCTATGTGAACTGGCAGCGGGTCGAGCAACTGGAAAGCGCGATGCAGTCGCTGCCGTCGTTCGTGCCGGTCCGCAACTACACGCTCACCTCCAGCTTCGGCTTCCGTTACGACCCGTTCAACGGCGGTGCGGCATCGCACACCGGGCTGGACATGGCCGGCACCACCGGTGAACCGATCTACGCTGCTGCCGGTGGCCGCGTCGTCCGAGCCGGGCGCTTCGCGGGCTATGGCAACTGCATCGACATCGACCATGGCCACGGGATCGTGACCCGCTATGGCCACCTGTCGTCGATCAACGTGAATGTCGGGCAGAACATTGCCATCGGCGAAAAGATTGGCGGCATGGGCTCCACAGGCCGCTCGACCGGCACGCACCTCCACTACGAGGTCCGGATCGACGGCCGCGCCGTCAATCCGCGCCCGTTCATCGAATCATCGAACTATCTGCTTGCCTTCAAGAAGGATGCCGTCGGCCCGCAAGCATCGCCCGCACTCTGACGGCATAAGCCTTGCGGCCGGCCATGCGTCGGCTTACCTGAAGCACATGGCAGAGATTTTCCTGACATCGGCCGCCGCCGCCCGTGTGCTGGCGATCCGCACCCGCCAGAGCCGCCCGGACGCGCGCCTGCGCCTGCTGGTCGATGGCGGCGGATGCGCCGGTTTCCAGTATCGGTTTGAACTGGCCGATGCGCCCGCCGACGATGATCTGGAGTTCCTGACAGATGGCATCGGGTTGCTGGTCGACAGTTTCAGCCTGCCGTTGGTCGAAGGATCGGTCGTCGATTTCGTCGAGGATCTGGGCGGAGCCACCTTTCAGGTGAAGAACCCGAACGCCGCATCTTCATGCGGCTGCGGCACGTCGTTCTCCGTCTAGCGTCGTGAAGCTTGCCACCTTCAACGTGAACGGCATCGGCGCCCGGTTGCCGCGCCTGCTGGAATGGCTTGCCGAAGCCAGGCCCGACGTTGTCGCGTTGCAGGAAATCAAAACCGAAACGCACAATTTCCCGCTGCTCGAGATCGAGGCCGCCGGCTATCACGCGATCGTGCACGGCCAGAAAGGCTTCAACGGCGTTGCCATTCTGTCACGCAACTCTGCCACCGAGATCAGCCGTGAACTGGCCGGCAACCCCGAAGATGTCCAGTCGCGCTGGCTCGAGGTCGAAGTGGACGGCATCCATTTTGTCGGCCTCTATCTGCCGAACGGCAACCCCGCCCCGGGGCCGAAGTTCGACTACAAGCTCGACTGGATGGAGCGCATGGTAACGCGCGCATCTGAATTGCTGGCCAGCGAAACGCCGGTCGTGCTTGCCGGAGACTGGAACGTCTGCCCGACCGACGCCGACGCCGCGCGGCCGGACAGCATGACCGGAGACGCGCTGTTTCTGCCGGAATCGCGCGCGTTGTGGCGCCGCCTGATGGCCACCGGCTGGACCGACGCCATACGCGCCGCCCAGCCCCACGCCGAAATCTACACCTACTGGGATTATCAGGGCGGCGCGTGGCCGAAGAACTGGGGCCTCAGAATCGACCACCTGCTGCTTTCGCCTGCCGCAGCCGACCGGATGAGCGGATGTGGCATTGACAGCGATGTCCGTGGCCGAGAGCGGGCCAGCGATCATGTGCCGACCTGGATCGAGCTGAGCTGAAACCGCCCGGCGCCCGCAGGCGGCGCCACTGACACATCTTCAGGAAGGTTTGCGGACGCAATCCGGCAGCCGCGCATCCAATGGCAAACGGGCCGTGTGGCCCTGCCCTTGCCGTCTGATCCGGGGTGCTTGTGAAGTTCGGTGACGGTGGCGTCCGCAGGGTCGGAAATCGGACGCCACCGTCACCTCCGGTCCGTCCGGGGGAGGGCCCGGACATTCCGTAAATTACGGCGACTTTCGGCGGAACTCTTTATCGGTTCCTTGGGCCAGCCCCGGCGGGTCGGAAGCGACCGGGGCCATCACCTTGGTGTGTTTGTTTTGTACCCTCGTGCCAGAAAGGGCAACGTCGGATGATTGATATGTGATCAGTTGATATGTTGATAGAAAGACCTAAGCAGTTCAGATCAAACCGGAACCCGCGAAGCTGACCGCGCCTGATCGGGCAATAATGATGTGATCCAGCAGCTTTACATCAATCGCAGAGAGGGCCTGGGCCACTCTTTTGGTAATCGCGACATCCTCTTTCGATGGTGTTGGATCGCCCGATGGATGGTTGTGGGCGATCACCACAGCCGCCGATGAAAGCTCGAGGGCGCGCCTGGCAATCTCGCGCGGGTGGAAGTGCGCCTTGTGCAGGGTGCCCGTTGCAAGCACCTCGATTCGTTGCAGGCGGCGCCCGGCGTCCAGATAGCAGGCACGCACCTGTTCGACGCTAAGCCAGGCCATCTCTCCGTGCAGAATTTCCGTCAGATCGGCGGCGGAACGAACCGGCTGGCGATCGTCCGTCCGGCGCTCGAGGATCGTAGAGAGTGCTTCCCGAATCAGGCCCAGGATCGCGATGCCGTTCGAATCTGCCCCCAGTTGGCGCAGCCGCTCGTCGCTCGCCGTCAGGATCGAACCCAGAGAGCCGTGCTCGGCCATAAGCCTGTCAGCAAGGCGTGGTGTCGACTGCCCGGCGGCCAGAAGCCGCATCAGCAGCCAGCGATCCCGCGGTGCCGGCGGGGCGATTCCGGGCGGGCTTGGGTTTCCCCACGGCCCGACCGTTACCTGTGCGGCGGCATTAGCCATGGCCATGGTTCATTCGCGATTCGAAGTGGGTGCCGATGGCAAGGGTAAGCAGGACCGGATAGGACCAGATCGCCAGTGCCTCTGCATAGGTGGCTGCAACCATGTGCGGCATCTCTGCGGCGACCAGATGCACCGCAACCGCACAGAGCTGAAAACCTGCCGCCCACATCGGCCAGAACGACCGCGACTTCATCGCCAGCGCCGCCAGCGCGACGAACAAGGCAAAATCCACAAGAATGATGCCCAGTTCCGGCCCGGCCCAGCGGTGAATCATCGCCACCGGGGAAAGGATCGCTGCGGCCGCAAGTGCGATCGCGCCGACCCTTTCATCCCGTCCGCCATACATTACTGCGTAGCTGCACGCTGCCAGCATGCAGCCGAGGAATATCAGGAAGGCTGTGCTCATGGTCTACCCTCGTGCCATTCTGGGGCTTTTTCTTGTTTTTCGGGTGCTCATTTGTCCAGCCTCTCCTGGAACCAATGATCGCCTTGCTTCAGGCGGCGGTCGCCGTATGCACGACGGTGAGGCCAGCGAGCGCCGGATAATCGGGCTTGCGCGGATCGCTGCCGAAGCCGACGGGGGTCAGGCCAAACTGGTCGCGGACAACGGCCAGCGCATCGTGCGCCTTGACCATCGCTTCACGCGCTTCACTGAGAGCCGTCATCGCTGCAATCGCCTGTGCCAGCGCGTCCTGTCCCACACATGCGGCAAACTTCGCTTCCTGACGGGCAGCCGGCATTTCTGCAACGAAACGGGCGACTTGCGACAGTGCTGCGTCGATCGCATCTTCCGAAGCATAGAGCGAGCGGGTGACCTTGAGGGCGACTTCCTTGCGGTGCTTGGACATAACGGCTCTCCTTCTGCCGTCGCGTCGCGTCGGCAGCGTGAAATCGGGGGGATTTTTTCGGGGGGTTGTCAGGAACGAATCAGAACGAGCGCCTGGATTCCCGACAGAAACATTCCAAATGCCAGCATCGCCAAAATCATCACGACCAGGATGCCGACCATTCGTTGCGAGGAGGTCAGGTCATTGGCGCCTCCCCACAGCCGGAGGGATGATTTCGCCTGCGGCAGCTCCCCAGCCGGGCCGATGGCCCAGGCTGCGCTGTCCGAGACATGGTCTGCAAGCGGCGCGACATGCGCGCCGACTGGCTGCCATTGCGGAGCAGCCGATGCCGCAAGCGCCACTGGTTCTGGCGCTGGGGCATGGATTGCAGGTTCCGGCTGGTGGCCGGCCTGCAGTTGCCCGAAATGTGCGGCGTCGTTTTCATGAGCCTGTTGTGGCCCCATGTCACGATCGTTCACAATCTGCGGCGATTGATATGCGAACGGATGATAGGTCTGCGGCTGCGTTTGTGCCTGCGCCTGTGCGGCAGCCCGATAGATGATCGCTGCTTCGCGACGGCTGCTGACACCAAGCGTCTGGATCGCCCCGCGCAGGCGTGCATCGACCGTATGGCGGGATATCCCGAGCTGGCGGGCGATTTCCTTGGAGGTTGCATGATCATCAACGAGATCAAGGCATTCGCGCTGACCGGCGGTCAGCCGGGCCACGCGCGCAGCAAGATCTACGTCAGACATATCACCCGAACCCACGTTCGCACCCTTTCGGCATTCACCCATTCGGCTGCCTCGCTTCTGGCAGCCCGCTACCTTGGAATACGCACGGTCAAATACAACACGCTCCGATACAATCAACGATTGACGCAGACTGCGGGCGCGCCACGTTAACCTTTCACGGCCACCCGAGTCGAGTCGTTACAACAGCAAAGCAGAGACTGCGGCCGCAAGTCGCAGAGATTGTTTACACATGCTGCAGGCGCCACATTCACACGATCCTTGAACCTGTGCGGAAAACAGCAGCGCAAGCCGCCCGCGCCCGATTCCGTGGAACGACAGAGGCGTCAGAGATCCTTCTCGAAAATCCGATAGGTCTTGGTCACATGGGCGTCGATCGCTTGCGCAATCGAAATCATCGGGCCGTTGTCTTCCAGAATCCAGCCGATCTCGGCGAATTTCGCACCGTGGCGGGCGATCGCAGTCCGCCGCGCCTGCTCGATCATCATGAACGCCAGCATGGAGGCGGTCCGCGTCGCCTGAAGCTTCTGCCTGACGCCCATCAGCGGCACGCGGAACCACTCGGACTGCGGGTTGCGCAGCCGCCACAACAGTTTCGCCCAGCCGAACGGCAACAGCCGCCCATCCAGATCGCGGGTCAGTTCGTTGAGATCGGGGATTGATATGATGAATGCGACCGGCTCGCCTTCATATTCGGCGATCAGCACCTGATGCGGCAGCACGATCGGCTTCAGCTTCTTGCCGACATGCGCAACTTCCTCAGGTGTCAGCGGCACAAAGCCCCAGTTGTCCTCCCACGCTTCGTTCAGAATGCCGAGGATGATTCGCGCTTCGTCGTCAAAGCGGTCGAGATCGACCTGGCGGATGCGAATCCTGCTGTTGCGCTCTCCGGCGGCGACGATTCGATTTACGATTTCCGGGAATCCGTGCTCGACGCCGACCGACCAGGCGAACAGGTCTTTCACGCCACCGTAGCCGGCGGCCGAAATATGCTTTTGATAATAGGGAAGATGGTGCCCCATCATCACCTTGGGCGGCGTATCGAATCCATCGACCAGCAGGCCCGGTTCATCCCAGACCGAAATGCTGATCGGCCCTTGCGCACTGGTCATGCCCTGTGCGCGCAGCCACTCCTCGGCTGCGGCGATCAGGGCCGAAGCAACCTCGGCATCGTCGATACACTCGAACAGGCCCCATTGCCCGAGGCCCAGCCTGCGTTCCTGCACAAGTTCACACACCTGCGCCGAAATGCGGCCGACAACCCGACCGTTCAGATGGGCCAGAAACAATTGCGCCCTGCCGTGCAGGAACCACGGGTTCCGCCGCGCGCCGCCGATCAGCGCATGCACGTCATATTTCAGAGGCGCGCGCCAGTTGGGATCGTTCGCATAGAGATCCCAGACGAGATCGACAAAGCGGCGACGGTCGGCAGCCGAAGCTACCGGCGTGATCGTGACGCCCACGGTCAGGCAGCACCCTGCCCGGAACCATCCTCAGGAGAATTCTCGCGGTAGCGCGGATGCCCCTTGGCGACGCCGCCCGAAAGTTCCGACACCCACGGATAGCGAACGGCCACTTCGTCGGTATAGCCGAGGTTGAACACGGTCGGCGACTTTGCGGGGCGTTCCTCGCGGGCGTAGTAGGTGCCCAGCAGGCGATCCGGCCAGAAGCTCGTGATCCCGAAATTGCCTTTCTCGTCGTGGAAGTGGTGTTCCATGTGGCGCTTTTTCATGTGCGCAAGCCAGCGGTTCTTCGGCTTGTACGACAGATGCTGGATGCAGTGCGCGAATTCGTAAAACGCGGTCAGCAGCAGGCCCGTCGCGAAGCAGATCGCCGCAGCGCCGGTTCCACCGATCAGCCAGCCGACAGGAAGCGTGGCGACGGCAATGGTCGGCACAGTTGTATAGAGCGCGCCGAACAGCACCTCCAGATGGTTCGGATCCTGATGGTGATCGTAATGGATGCGCTTCCAGGTGCGCGCCGTCAGCGGCGACTTGTACATCCATTGGCTGTGCAGCACCCACCGGTGCAGGAAGTACCAGACCATCGGATAGATGATCGTCGCCGCAGCCCACGCAAGCACGCCTTGCAGCAGCGTCGGCGGATAAAGAACGGCGACAACGATGCTGATTGCCGACAGCAGCAGATACGCCTGGATGGCATAATACTGAAAATAGGCGACAAAAAGTTCCCGCAGCGACATGCGGTCCAGAAAATGATTGCGATTCCAGATACCTGGACGCTTCTCGTGGTCGGCGAACACGCACTTCTCCAATGTCAGGTCGGCGCCAGATAGCCGCCAATCAAGGCAACATTACGGACATTGCATCAACGGCCCGGCGCGACGGCCGGCCTGCGGCTATTCCTCGGTCCGGAACAGCACACTTTCACCGACCAGAAAGAACAGCAGGAACGGCGCCCAGGCGGCCGCCCATGGCGGATAGGTGCCGAAATCGGCCATCGCCATTGCAAAATTGTCGGCGACGAAAAACGCGAAGCCAAGCGCCAGGCCGGCAACGGCGCGCACGAACAGCTTGCCCGAACGGGCAAGGCCGAAAGCGGCAACCGATCCCAGAAGCGGCATCAGCGCCGCCGACAGCGGCCCGGAAAACCGGTGATGCAACGTGGCGACAAGCTGGTCGGTCGGCTTGCCCGCCGCGTTAAGATCACGGATCGCCGGCACCAGTTCCCGTATCGACAGATGATCGGCGTTGACAGGCCGCACGGTGAACTGCTGCGGTTGCGCTGTGGATATCAGCGGCAGCACTGCCGTCGTCGTCAGGCGGCCTGAAGCCACGTCGAACCTGCGCGCCATGCTCAGGTCCCAGCCATGCGGCGCAGGTGTTGCTTCTTCGGCACGGACAATTTCGATCAGCTGGTCGTGTTCGCGGTCATAGACGGTCACGTCGTGGAGGATGACCTTGTCGCCCTCCCCCTCGACCGAATCCACATGCCAGAGATCGTTTCCGGCACGGACCCACACGTCCACCAGCGTGTGCCTGCCCGGCGGCAGCGGATGGTATTCGGCGGCCTTCCAGCGATCATACTCGGCCTTGGCGCGCACCAGAAACCGCTCGTTGAAGGCGAAATTCGCGGCGGCAATCGCAAGGCCCGCCACCACCAGAGGCGCAAGAATCTGGTGCGCGCTGATTCCGGCCGCCTTGAAGATGGTGATTTCGCTGTTCTGATTGAGTGTCATGAAGGTCAGCAGCGTCGCCAGCAGCACCGAAAACGGCAGGAACAGCGATATGATCTGCGGCAGCCGGATCGACACATATTTCCAAAGCTCGGCCTCTCCGTTGCCGGGGACGGCAAGAATGCGCGCCGATTCGCCCAGCAGATCCAGCGTCATCAGGATCAGCGCAAGCCCGGTCATGAACGCAACCGTGCGCACCAGAAACATCCGCGCCGTGTACAGCGCCAGCGTTTTCGAAGGGAACATCCGCTTCAGCATCAGCGATCGGCCACCGCCGGCTCGCCCTCGGGGACGAGGCCGATTTTTTCGGCAGGTTTGCGAAGTTTCGCGAACAGACCCGACAGCTTCTTCACCACGCGTTCCAGCCCGCCGATCGGTTGCCCGCCCGGCCGGTGCGCAAGCACATGATAGAACCAGAGGCACATGGCCGAAAACAGCAGGAACGGAACCCATTGCGCCAGCATCGGATCGACCCGGCCGATGCCGCCCATCCGTTCGCCATATTCCGACACCTTGTGATAGGTGACCAGAATAATGACCGACAGGAACACCCCTGTCGCCGATGTCGATCGCTTGGGCGGAACGGCCAGAGCCACCGCCAGAAACGGCAGCACGAACATCACCACCCACTGCACCATCCGGCGGTGGAACGTCGCCGACGCCAGCATCCTGACTTCGGCGGACGCCTGATCATCGCGCATCATCCGCCAGAGTTCGGGCACCGTGCGTTCCATGTTCTCGGCGCCGCGCACGCGAAACCGTTCCATTGCCGGCAGCTTCACCGGCAGGTCATATTGCACGAAGGTCAAGACGCGCGGCACCGTGATACCGGGCGCGTCCTGCACCAATGTCCCGTTCTTCAACCTCAGGATGATGATGTCGGGGTCGTCGGTCATCAGGAACTGGCCGCGCGCCGCCGAAACGGCAGCCGAGCGTCCGTTCGCCTCGGCCGAGCGGACGAATACGCCGCGCAGGTCGGCGCCCTTGTCGAAGCTCTGCTCTACGCGAAGCGTCGTGCGCTCGGCGATGCGGGTGAACTCTCCGACCTTGATGCTCGCGCCAAGTGCGCCCGACCGCAGTTCGAACCGCAGCCCTTCGTAGGCATAGCGCGAATAGGGTTGCAGAAAGCCGACGATGCCGTAGTTCACCATAGCGAACAGGGCCGCCAGCATGAACGGCACCCTGAGCAGGCGGCCATAGCTGATCCCGACGGCCCGAAGCGCATCCAGTTCCGAGGAAAGCGCAAGCTGGCGGAAGCCAAGCAGCACACCCAAAGTCACGCCGATCGGTATGCCAAGCGAAAGATATTCGGGAATCAGATTGCCGAGCATCCGCCAGACCACCGACACCGGCCCGCCTTCGTTCACCACGAAATCGAACAGGTTCAGCATCTTTTCCAGCAGCAGCAACATGGCGGCCACCACCAGCGTGCCCAAAAGCGGCACGATGATCAGCCGGAACAGATAGCGGTCGATTGCCGTCAGCAGTGCCATTGTGCCCGCCTTAGCAGTCATGTCGCCCATAGGCCAAGGCGGCTTCCCGTTCCCGTCAGAATGTTCTAGCCCATGGCCATGCTTGCTACGGCAGTTTTTCTGGCAGCCACAGTGTTCGGCGTGCCACAGGCGTGCGCCCCCGGAAGTTCCGGAACTGCGGCTCTCGTCACCGTCACCGGATTCAAGGATCGGTCGGGCAATCTTCGCGTTGCCGTTTACCCCGCCACCGACGAGGATTTCCTCGAGCCGGGGCGCTATGTGCAACGCCTCGACACGCCGATGACAGCATCTGGCGACATGACGGTCTGCGCGCCGGTATCGTCGTCGGGGCGCTATATCGTGGTCGCGCTCCATGACCGCGACGCCAACGGCAAGATGAACCCGTTCAAGGACGGGGTCGGCCTGTCCAGAAATCCGAGGCTGGGGCTGTCGAAGCCCAAGATCGAAGTCGTGCAAGTCGACTTGAAGGGCGTGACGCCGATCGCGATCGAGCTTAACTACATGCGCGGATTGCAGCCACGGCCCTTGCGAGAGACGCGTAATCGCTGACGGCAAGGGTTTCGGCGCGGCGTTCCGGGTCGATCTCCAGTTGCTCCATCGCCGCTGCCGCGCCGCGCACCTGCTTCAGCGATTGCCGTAACATCTTGCGCCGCTGGCCGAATGCGGCAGCGGTAAGTTCCTCGACGATCGCCAGCTGGAACGGTTCGGCGGGCAGCTTCGGCACCAGATGCACGACTGCACTGTCGACACGCGGCGGCGGCGTGAAGGCGCGGGCGGGCACCTGCATCGCGATCCTGACATCGGCGCGCAACTGCGCCAGCACGGAAAGCCGCCCATAGGCCGCCGTGCCCGGTGTCGCCACAAGCCGCTGCGCGACTTCCTTCTGGAACATCAGCGTCGCCGAACGCCACCACGGCAGCCACCGGCTTTCGGTCAGCCAGCCGGTCAGCAGCAATGTGCCGATATTATAGGGAAGATTGGCGGCGATGTGGGCGCCCTCGCCCGCCAGGGCTGCCGCATCGACGGCCAGCGCATCGTCGGCGACGATCCGCAACCGCCCGCCGCTGGCGTCGCCCAGCCGCCCGAGGATCGGCAGCGCGCGCGAATCGCGTTCAACAGCAACGACTTCGGCACCAGCCTTCAACAACGCGCGGGTCAGCCCACCCGGTCCGGGGCCGACTTCGTAAACGCGGTCGCCGGGTTGCAGGCCGATCAGGCGGACGATCCGGTCGAGCAGGTTCATATCGAGCAGGAAGTTCTGCCCGAGGGATTTCGACGCCCGCAGCCCCGCTGCGGCGATTTCCTCGCGGAGCGGCGGCAGCGCCGAGATCGGATCCAGCGTCAATCTGCCTGTACAAGCTGGCGCGCGCGCGCGCACTGGCCGGCCAGAACGATCGCCGCGATCATCGCGCGCGGATTGGCTTCGCCTCGGCCGGCAATGCCGAACGCGGTGCCATGGTCTGGTGCGGTGCGCAAAACCGGCAGGCCCAGAGTCATGTTGACGCCGGTGTCGAAATACAGCGTCTTGATCGGGATCAGCGCCTGATCGTGATACATGCAGATCGCTGCATCATAGCTGGCGCGCGCTGCCTCGTGGAACATGGTGTCGGGCGAATGCGGGCCTGACACGTCGATCCCTTCGGCCCGCAACATCTCGATCGCGGGGGTGATGATGTCGATTTCCTCGCGCCCCATGTTACCGCCCTCGCCCGCGTGCGGGTTCAGGCCGGCCATCGCCAGTCGCGGGGCGGCGATGCCGAATTCGCGCTGAAGGCCACGGGCGATGGTGCGTGAACGCGAAACGATCAGATCGGTCGTCAGAATTTCAGTCACCCGCGCCAGCGGGCGGTGTATCGTCACTGGCACCGTCCGCAAATCCGGGCCGACCATCATCATGGCGACATTTTCAACAGCGATGCCGCAGCGTTCGGCCACGAACTCGGTCTGTCCGGGGTGGTTGAAGCCGATCGAATAAAGCTGCGCCTTGGCGACCGGGCCGGTAACCAGCCCCGATGCCGCCGACGACCGCGCGAGGCCGACACCGATTTCCAGCGAATCCAGCGCACAGCGCGCGCCTGCCGGGGTTGGCTGACCGGGCAGCACGTCGCCCGGTTCATCGACCTGAATCAACGGCAGCGCGGTTTCAAAGGCGGCCGCAGCGCCCGATGGGTGGGAAATCTGCGCGATCGGCCCATCCCAGACGGCCTCGATGCTGCGCCGGTCACCTATGGCAAAGAACGGCGGTAAACGGTGCGCGCTCCGGATGGCCCATGCCTTGGCGATCACTTCCGGGCCGATGCCAGCCGGATCGCCCAGCGGCACCGCAAGCGGAGCCAGCTGGACTGCAGCCTGATCGTCCTTCGAACCAGTCATTGGATCAGCGATAGTCGATCACCGCGTCGCGCCGCAGATCGCGCAGATAACGCCGCGCCGCGCTGTTGACGCGCTGGTCGTTCAGTTGGCCATAAACCTGATCGAAACTGGGCAGCGCCATCTGCGTCGGGGCGTCGTCGCGGCCGCACAGCACCAGCACGCGCAGCCCATCCTGCGCCGAGCCGAACGGCGGCGTCGCCGTGCCGACCGGCATCTGCCCAAGGATCTGCTGCAATTGCGGGGGCAGATCGCCCATGCGCAACTGGTCGTTGGCCACGACTTCGGCACCAAGTTCGCGGGCAACTTCCTCGGCCTTGCCGCAGCCACCCATGTTGCGTGTGCGTTCCTGGATGCTTGCCGCAAGCTTGCGCGCATCCGCTTCGGAAAGGTCTCCCTTCACCGGGATGGTCAGTTGCTTCAACGACAGCACCGCGTTCGCCGGGTCGGCCGACAATACCTGCCGCTTGTCCACCAGCGCGATGATCGCAACCCCGCCCGGCACCGCCACGGGATCGGAAACCGTGCCCCGACCCATCGACGTGACAAGCCCCTGTAGTGCAGGCGAAAGCTGTTCGGCGCGGACCCAGCCAAGATCGCCGCCGACACCGGCGGTCGAGGCTTCCGAGAACTGGCGCGCATAGGCGACGAAGCTGGCGCCGGCGCGCACCTGTTCCACGATACGGCGCGCGTCGGCCATCACCTTCGACTGAAGTTCCGGCGGGGCGGAAAGGAAGATTTCGCCGACACGGAACTCGTCCTTGCCTTTGGCTTCTTCCATCTTCTGGATGATCGAACGCACTTCGTCGTCGCCGACGTTGATGAACGGTTCCACGCGTTTGCGCAGCAGTCTGCTCCAGGCCATCTCGGCGCGGATCTGCTGCTTGATCGAATCCGGCGACGATCCGCCCTGCTTCAGATAGGCGTTGAACGCCTCGGGCGTCTGGCGGAAGTTCGTCGCGATACGTGCGAATGCCTGATCCACCTCGTTCTCGGGGATGCTGACATCGTGCTGCTTGGCTTCCTGAATTTCCAGCTTCTCGTCGATCAGGTTGCGAAGCACCTGCAACCTGAGGACATTGCGTTCGGAATCGGAAATCTGGCCGTTGTTCGCCATCAGCACCAGCCCGAGGCGGTGATCGACATCGGTGTCGGTGACGATATCGCCGTTGACGATTGCCGTCGCCTTGCGGACATTCGGATCAAAGGTGCCAAGCACCGTAATGTCCGGCAGGTCGAACGCGGCAGCAGGCGACTGGCCCGCAGACTGCGCAAACGCCGGTCCGCTGACGAACGACGGGCCTGTCACGATCAGCGCGAACAAGGCAGTGGCAGTCTGCGACCGCTTCAGAAATCCGGAATTCATGCCTGGCAAACTGTCCTGTCTGTCAACAAACGCGCCACCTGATAGACGAGCCATCACGCGCACGCCAGCACTCTTGCGCGGAGCGGCTGAACCTGTGCTGAAACGGTTGCCGTTCATCCAAGGTTGCGCAGCTTCAGCGTGAACAGGAAGCTGTTGCCCAGCCGGGCGTTGGGGTTATCGACATAGTTGCGCTTCCAGCCAAGGCCGAATTCGAAACACTCGTCGGTATAGACCACGCCCAGACGGTGCCGGATCGGCTGGAAGCCGTTGTTGTCTGTCAGTGGATCGTCGGCCCTGGAAGTCAGGTCGACGATCGTCGAGCCATAAACCGCCCAGTAGCGCCCGATCGCAACCCGCGCACCGACACGCAGTTCCTCGTGATCGGTCAGATCCTCCAGCACGATATTGCGGTTGAACCGCATATAGCCAAGCGACAGATAGGTCTGGCGGCTGCCGAACGCGATGTCGGTTTCGTTGCGGCGGATCGCCAGATTGTTCCTGTCGAGGCGAAGCCGCTGCGTCACCTCAAGATAGCGGCCAACCCGCAGCGACGCGCGGCCGACGAAATCGGAAAGGCTGCCCGAAAGCCCGGTACCCTCGGGGAACAGGTCGGCACGGCCATCCAGCCGATAGCTCTGCCCGGCCTGCGCTTCGATCGCGATCCCCGGCCCCGACCATCGCCATTCGGCGCCATAGGTAATACGCGCCCCACCCTCCCACCGGTCATGGCCGGGAAAACGGTTCAGCGCGAAAAGGTTGGAATCCTCGAGGTCGATCGCGCGCGAATCCTCGTTCGGGATGCCGACGTTGGCGGTTGCCGTCGAGGCGACGAACTGCACGCGCGGGGTGATCGTCTGGGTACCGCCGAACAACGGCCCGGCGAACGGCCATTCGACATCGATCGCAGCCAGCGGGATGGCGCGGGCACGCCATCCGTCGCGGCCCGCATATACCGGCTCATCGGCGAGCGCATTGTTGCGGCTGTTATAGATGTCGGCGCGCATCAGGGCAGTCAGCGTCACTCGCTGGCCCATCGATGTCAGGAACCCGCGCTCCCACTGGACCGACGCCAGCGCCCGCGCCATCGACTGCCCTTCACGCCGATAGAGCGCCAGACTGTTGGCCTGCACCATGAGTTGCCCGCCCAGCATCGGCTCGGGCAACCGCCACATGAAGTCCACCAGCGGCAGTGCAACCGGCACCCTGCTGGCGCTGATGCCTTGCGTCAGGTTCTGAAAATACCAGCCGCGCACCGAAAAATAGCGATTGCCCGTTTCCGCCCCGGATTCGAACCGTTCGAGCACGTAAGTGCTGCGCAACCGGGTATCGAGACTTACCTGGTAGCGGCCGAGGAAGTTATCGTCGTTCGTCAATCGCGTCGAAAAGGTTGAACGCCAGCCATCGCCATGGTTGATCTGGCCATTGCCGTCGATCGCGCCACGCAGCCGCGCCGGCGTTTCCAATATGGCGCCGGTCGCCGGGTCTTCGAAGCGGCCGCGCGCATAGGTAACCAGACCGCCGATCTGCACCGGCCCACCTGCGAACAACTGCCGATAATTGACGCCCAGCACCGGCACGGCGTTGGTGAACAGATTGGCCGAAACCGCAAGATCACGGTCGGGCGCGATCGACCACAACCATGGAATACGCACCGCAACGCCTAGCTCGCGCGAAAGGCCGAACTCGGGCTGAAGGAGACCTGTCTGGCTGTGGTCGAAATTGTCGGGGTGGGAAAGGCGGGGCAATGCCGCGACCGGCACGCCGAAAAATTCGAGCCGGGCGCCGGTATAGGATACCCGCCCGCGCCTCGGATCATGGACGACCTTCACCGCCTTGATCTGCCACAGCGGTTCCTGCGGGCACCCCTTGCGATCGACGACATCGCATGGCGAATAGGCCGCACGGGAAAGCGTCGTCACCTCGTTCACGCGAACGCCCGATCGGGCGGCAAGACGGCTGCCATCCGACAGGATCAGCAGGATGTTGCTGACTGCGCCATCTTTCAGCGATTCCGTCAGCTCGAATGCATCGGCGACCGCGCGCGATCCGGTCCCGTCGTCGAGCAGGACATTGCCGCTTGCCGTTACGGCGCCGGTTTCGCGGTTGTAGGTAACGGTGTCGGCGGTCAAGGTCTGGTTGTCGCGGCGGACAAGGACGTTCCCCGTCGCCGTGATCAGTTGCATGTCCTCGTCATAGCCAAGCTGATCGGCCGAAAACTCGATCATCGGCTGCGGCTCGGCGGGCGCCGCCGATGGCGGCCCCGGTTCCTGAGCGCTGGCCGCCGTCGCCGCCAGCGCAGCGAGGCAGACAGCGGACAATGCCGCGATACGAGGAGGTGGTCTGCGTCGCATGGCCATCGGCGGCTTTAGGTTCCCTGCCGCCGGCGTTCAAGCGTTCGCGAACGATCGCCGCAGTGCCGTGCTGCGGAATCGGCGGTCAGAACGGGATGATCCGGCTGTCGCGCGAATATTTCAGATAGCCGATGTTCGCCCCCAGCCTCCATCCCGCGCCAAGCCGGATCGGCACCAGGATAATGTCGCCGCGCTGGTGGTAGTTCGCCGAAACGCCACCGATCAGATAGGCCTTGCCTTCGATCGCGGGGAAGCGCTGAAAGATGTCGTCGGTGTTGTGCAGATTATAGACCAGCACGAAACTGCGTGATGCATCGCCGCCGAGGTCAGGGCCGATCGACGGGCCGGTCCAGTAAACGGTGCGCTCGCCCTCGACCTTGGAGTGCAGCATGCCCTTGCCATACCGTAACCCCACTACGACTGCGCCGCCTCCTTCGCGGCCGACGATATAGGCGTTCGGCTTGCCAAGGTCGGCGAATATCTTCTCGACCACCTTGGCGACGCCTTCGGTCGCCTCTCCGAAGGCGCCGTCGGCGGCCTTCATGATTTCGCCCATCTCGTAGCCGGCGGCCTTGGCGTCGTTCTGGAGCGTGTCTTGCGCCAGCACCGGCGACGGCAGGGTTGCAGCAAGCGCAAGCGCGGCGAAAGCGGTTAGCCCAAAAGCGTATTTCATCCGATCATCCTTGGCATCGCCGATGAATCGCAGATGAATCGTGGCCGCGCAATCATTCCGCGACCACCGGATTGCGCAGCACCGGCATGCCGGACACCTCTACCTCGACGACATCGCCCGGCCGCAACCAAAGCTGTGGCTGCCGCTTTTCGCCTACCCCGCCGCAGGTGCCGGTGGCGATCACGTCGCCGGGTTGCAGTTCGGTGAAGGCCGACACATAGGCAATCAGCGTTTCGGCATCGTGCAGCATCAAGTCGACCGGGGTGTGCTGGACAGTCATCCCATTGACGCGGGTCGAGAGGGCATGGGCGCGGTAATCGCCGAACTTTTCAGCGGGCACCAGTTCCGGGCCGATGCTTCCCGATCGGTCGAAGTTCTTGCCGGGCGTGAACTGGCCGGTGTGGCGCTGCCAATCCCGCACCGAGCCATCGAGGAATGGCGTCCATCCGGCCACATGCGCCAGCGCCCGTTCGCGCGGGATGTGGCGGCCCGCCGTGCCGATCACCAGCGCCAGTTCGCCTTCATAATCCAGCCGTTCGGAATTGTTCGGCCTGACGATCCCCTCTCCGGCACGGACCAGCGACCGGGGTGTGCGCAGGAAAAGCATCGGGTGCGGGCCGGTTTCGCCACGCCCCATTTCCTCTCGGTGGGCAGCATAGTTCACGGCGGCGCAGAAGATCCGCGCATCCGGGGCTGGGAACCAGGCCATCGCGCAGCCTATTCCGCCGCGCCGACACCGCCCAGCAGGTCGGGGGTCTCGGCTTCGTCGTTGGCGACAGTCGGCGCACGGGCGGACTGCCGGCGGTCGAACATGTCCCAGACTTCGTTCCAGTTGCCGCGCGTCGCGGCCTTGGAATATTCGGTCGCGCGGGTTTCGAAGAAGTTCGCATGTTCGACGCCGTTCAGCAGCGGCTGAAGCCACGGCAGCGGGTGCTCGTCGATCAGATAGATCGGTTGCAGGCCAAGCTGCTTCAGCCGCCAGTCGGCGATGAAGCGGATGTATTTCTTGATTTCCAGCGCCGTCATGCCCGGAACCGGGCCCATCTCGAACGCCAGATCGATGAACGCATCCTCAAGGCGCACGGCCTTCTGGCAGATGTCGACGATATCGTCGCGCAGACTGCGGGTCAGACACCCGCGCTCGGCGCAGAAGGCGTGGAACAGGCGGATGATACCTTCGCAATGCAGGCTCTCGTCGCGCACCGACCAACTGATGATCTGGCCCATGCCCTTCATCTTGTTGAAGCGCGGGAAGTTCATCAGCATGGCAAAGCTGGCGAACAGTTGCAGCCCTTCGGTGAAACCGCCGAACATTGCCAGTGTGCGGGCGATGTCCTGGTCGGTATCCACGTTGAAACTGCCAAGATAATCATGCTTGTCGCGCATTTCCTTGTAGTTCAGGAATGCGGAATATTCACTTTCCGGCATGCCGATCGTATCAAGAAGGTGGCTGTAGGCTGCGATATGCACCGTTTCCATGTTGCTGAACGCCGTCAGCATCATCTTGATTTCGGTCGGCTTGAACACCCGGCCATATTTTTCGTGGTAGCAGTCCTGCACCTCGACGTCGGCCTGCGTGAAGAAGCGGAAAATCTGCGTCAGCAGGTTGCGCTCGTGCTCACCCAGTTTCTGCGCCCAGTCACGGCAGTCCTCGCCCAGCGGAACTTCCTCGGGCATCCAGTGGATCTGCTGCTGGCGTTTCCAGAACTCATAGGCCCACGGATATTCAAACGGCTTATAGACGCGGCTCGCTTCGAGAAGAGGCATGACGACTATCCCTGGAACTGAACGAACGGGTTTGCAACGACGAGCATCCGTCGGGATGCGGCGGGCCGCCCCTTGACGGCAATCCGGCGGCGGCGCCGCGACAGCCGCAGCAGCGTGGCAGACGACAGCACGGCATGGCCGCGACGGCGCACAGGGGGGGTGGCCGTCACTGACATGCCAGACACTCGTCATAGTCGCGCTGGACGACTTCGATCTGGCGGATGTCCGGCGTATTGTCTGCCTCCACTGCCCCGGCAAACCCGGCTCGCTGGACCGACTTCGAACGCAGGTAATAAAGGCTCTTGATGCCAAGTTCCCACGCGCGGAAATGCAGCATCAGCAAGTCCCATTTCTCGACGTCGGCTGGAATGAACAGATTGAGCGACTGCGCCTGATCTATATATGGTGTCCGGTCCCCGGCAAGTTCGAGCAGCCAGCGCTGGTCGATCTCGAAGGCGGTGCGGAACGTTGCCTTTTCCTCGGCGCCAAGAAATTCCAGATGCTGGACCGAGCCGCCCTGTTCAAGGATCGAGTTCCACACTGCTTCAGAATTCTTGGCCTTTTCTGTCAGCAGTTTTTCGAGGTGCGTGTTCTTCACCACGAAGCTGCCGGAAAGCGTCTTGTGGGTGTAGATATTGGCAGGGATCGGCTCGATGCAGGCCGAAGTTCCACCGCAGATGATGCTGATCGACGCAGTCGGGGCGATCGCCATCTTGCACGAGAATCGCTCCATCACGCCGCGCTCCTCGGCGTCGGGGCAAGCGCCCCGTTCGGCCGCCAGCAACATCGACGCCTCATCGACCCGCGCGCGGATATGGCGGAACATCTTCATGTTCCACGATTTTGCCGGGGCCGATTCAAAGGGAATGCCGCGCGCCTGATAAAAGCTGTGCAGGCCCATCACGCCAAGCCCGACCGACCGCTCACGCGCGGCGGCATAGCGGGCGCGCGCCATCTCGTCTGGCGCGCGGGCGATATAGTCTGACAATACATTGTCTAGGAAACGCATCACATCTTCGATGAAACGGGTGTCACGGTTCCACTCGTCCCATGTCTCCAGGTTGAGGGACGACAGGCAGCATACCGCCGTCCGATCCTTGCCAAGATGATCGACGCCCGTGGGCAGCGTGATTTCCGAGCAGAGGTTGGACGTCGTGACCTTCAGGCCCAGCTCTTGCTGATGGCGGGGCATGGTGCGGTTCACTTGGTCGATGAAGACGATATAGGGCTCGCCGGTTGCGAGCCGGGTTTCCACCAGCTTCTGGAACAGCGCCCGGGCATCGACTTCGCCGCGTTTTTCGCCCGACTTCGGCGAGCGAAGATCGAACGACGCCCCGGCGCGCACTGCCTCCATGAAGGCGTCGGTTACCAGCACGCCATGGTGCAGGTTCAGCGCCTTGCGGTTGAAGTCGCCCGAAGGTTTGCGGATTTCGAGGAACTCCTCGATCTCGGGGTGGGAAATATCCAGGTAGC
>NZ_DBNHFX010000014.1:0-13776 GCF_057137845.1 Sandaracinobacteroides sp.
CTCGTCGGGGACATGGGTGTGCCACAGTTGCAGCGATGGCCCGCGCATGGCCTGCACCGCGCGCACCGCGAAGATTGCCACAAGCAGGGTCAGCCCGGCGATCAGGATAAACTTCAGCAGGTTCAGAATGGTAAGCATCCTCGAACATTAGCGGGAAACTGCACCCGCCGTAAACCGGACAGGCGCGACCGCCGGTTCGCCATTCGCGATGATTCTTTACAATTTTGCAACAATGATCGATTTCACCGACGAACCAACTGAATTAACGATAATTCCCGAAGGAGTATCGAGTCTTGGGTTTGCTGTGCCGTCTGTTCCTGTGCCTGATGTTCGCCCAGCCGGCGATCGCGGGCGGAATGTGGCGCGTAGCCGAGACGGCGCATTTTCGCGTGCATTCGCAAGCCTCGGTCGATCATCTGATGGAGCAGGTGGTCCTCCTCGAGGAGTTCGACCGGCTGTTGCGGGCGCGGATGGGGCGCGGACCGGAGGGGCGCGCGCCGCCGGTCGATGTCTATCTGGTTCCGTCGATGGAGGCCGGTTCCCCGTGGCGTTCGCTTGGCGCCAGCGTTGCCGGGTTTTACCGTGCCGACCGGGGGGCTATTTCGATCGTCGCCCTGGATCGCAGCGGCGATGCGCCGGCAGCGCGCGAACTGACCGGGCATCAGATTCTGCTGCATGAATATACCCACCATTTCCTGCTGGGTTCAGCGGGCTTCGCCTATCCTGCATGGTATACCGAGGGCATTGCCGAATATTTTTCGACGGTGCGCTTCCTGCCAGATGCGCTTGAGATCGGCGCAATCAGCGACAATCGCCGCGCCTGGCTGAGCGGCCATCAATGGCTGCCGCTGGAGCGTGTACTTGCCGCGACGCCGACACTTGGCAAAGGCGCCGACAGCGCCATGTTCTACGCACAGAGCTGGCTTGTCACCCATTACCTGCTGCGCACGCCGGGGATGCGCGACCGGCTGGTGCGCTATCTGAACGCCGTCGCCGAGGGGGCGGACCCGGTCGTCGCGTTCCGGCGCCACATCGACCACAACCTCGCATCGTTCGAGCGCAGGCTGCGTGAACATCTGAAGGCGCCGGGTTTCATCCGCATTGCGCGCCCTGTCCATGCCGCGCCCGCAACCGAAATACGGGTGCTGCCGCGGTCGGCCGATGCGCTGCTGATGCGTTTCGTTGCCTTGTCGCACGGATCCCCGGAATCGCGCACTGTGGCGGCGCTTGCCGATGTGCGGGCGCGTGCGGCGGCCTGGCCCGGCGATCCGCTGGCAATACGGACGCTGGCCCTCGCCGAGTTGCAGCATGGAAACCGCGCGGAAGCCCGCACATTGCTCGACGGGCTGCTGGCGCAGGCAGCCGACGACCCCGACCTTCTGCGTTGGCGCGCACTTGCGGCGGGGCAGGGGGCTGATGGCGCGATCGACGCCCGGCGCAACCTGTTGCACGCGTTGGAAAAAGCACCAGACGACTGGCGCGCGCTGCATGCCTATGCGCGCCTGTATCAGCCGTTGCAGGGGCCGTTGCCGGGCCATGCGCTCGATGCGCTGTTGCGTTCGCTTGCGCTGGCGCCGCAGGTGGCGGAAATCCGGCTGGATGCAGCGGTCGCGCTGGCGCAGGCATGGCGCCTGCGAGAGACCGCGCAGTTGCTTGCGCCGCTGGCCCACGCGCCCGAAGCAGGGCAGCCGGCGGTCCTTGCCGCACGAATGCTGGGCTATGCCCGCGCTGGCGATCGGGCGGGCCTGCTACAGGTTGCCGCCACACAGCAGCAGCAGGCGCAGGCGCGGCTTGCGGCTATCCGGGGCGGGCCGCCCGCTCAGTCGCGGTAGCGGATCAGGCCTTCCTGCACGACCGTTGCCACCAGCTTGCCGCCGATGCTGAAGATCCGCCCGATGTTCAGCCCCCTGCCGCCCGATGCCGCAGGGCTTTGCTGATCGAAAAGGTGCCATTCGGAAGGGTCCGGGTCGTGATGGAACCAGATCGCATGGTCGAGGCTCGCGCTTTGCAGCTTGGGGTCGGTCCATGAAACGCCGTGCGGCAGCAGGCAGGTATCCAGCAATGTCATGTCGGTCGCGTAGGCGAACAGTGCGGAACGGACACGGTGATCCCCGGGCGCGATGCCGTCGGCCTTGAACCAGTTCTGCGTTGCGGGCGGCAGCACGCGCGGGCGGAACGGGCTGGTTGGATGGACAGGGCGATATTCGAACGGGCGGTCGCGCGTTGCCCAGATCGTCCGCCATGGCTCGGGGATACGGTCGCCCGCGCGTTCCTGCAGTTCGCGCTCGCTTGCCAGCCGTTCCGGGCCAACGGTCGACGGCATCGGGTCCTGGTGGGAAAAGCCTGATTCACGAACCTGAAAACTGGTCGCCAGCGCAAAGATCGCCCGGCCGTGCTGGATCGCCGTTACCCGCCGCGTGGTGAAGCTGGCGCCGTCGCGTTCGCGATCCACTTTATACAGGATCGGAATGCGCGGTTCACCGGGGCGGATGAAATAGCTGTGCAGCGAATGCACGGGCCGGTCTGCGGGCACCGTTCGCTGGGCAGCGGCCAGCGCCTGCGCCACGACCTGCCCGCCATAGACCCGCATCCATCCGGCGTCGGTGTTGGCGCCGCGATACAGGTCGACTTCGATTTCCTCTACGTCGAGGAGGCTTACGAGGTTCGAAAGTGCAGTGGACATGCCGGTTGCGGTAGGTTCCAGATCCTTTCCGTGCAAGCCCGCGCTTTGCAGGGCGTGGGCTATGCCGGACCGTCAGTCGCGGAAAGGATCGCGCACCAGAATGGTGTCCTCACGCTCGGGCGAGGTGCTGACGAGCGCCACCGGGCAGTCGATCAGTTCTTCGATACGGCGGATGTATTTCACTGCGGCCGCCGGCAGATCGGCCCAGCTTCGGGCACCCTGCGTCGATTCCTGCCAGCCTTCGAACCGTTCATAAACAGGCTTTGCCGCCGCCTGTTCGCTGGCGGATGATGGCAGATGGTCCAGTAGCCTGCCGTTCACTTCATAGCCGGTGCAGACCTGCAACTCCTCGAAGCCATCCAGCACATCAAGCTTGGTCAGCGCGATGCCATCGACCCCGGAGAGCGCGATCGACTGGCGGACGAGCGCTGCGTCGAACCAGCCACACCGCCGCTTTCGCCCGGTGACGGTGCCGAATTCGTGGCCCCGTTCGCCAAGGCGTTCGCCGGTCTTGTCGTGCAGTTCGGTCGGGAACGGCCCCGATCCGACGCGCGTGGTGTAGGCCTTTACGATCGCCAGCACATAGGTCAGCGCCGCCGGCCCAAGGCCGGAACCGGCCGCAGCCTGCCCGGCCACCACGTTCGACGAGGTGACGAACGGATAGGTGCCGTGATCGACATCCAGCAGCACGCCCTGCGCCCCTTCGAACAGGATACGCGCGCGTTGCCGCCGCTTGGCGGCAAGCGTCAGCCAGACGGGGGCGGAATAAGGCAGGATATGCGGTGCGATTTCGCGCAGTTCGGCGATCAGCGCCGCCCGGTCGATGGGTTCGACGCCAAAGCCTGCGCGCAGGGCGTTGTGGTGCGCCATCAGCCGGTCGATCTGAGGTGCGGCCGAATCGAGGTCGGCCAGATCGCAAAGGCGAAGCGCGCGGCGGCCTACCTTGTCTTCATAGGCCGGGCCGATCCCGCGCCTCGTGGTGCCGATGCGGCCTGCGCCGCTGGCGTCTTCGCGCAGGGCGTCGAGGTCGCGGTGGAACGGCAGGATCAAGGGGCAGTTGTCTGCCACCATCAGGTTTTCCGGGCTGATCGCCACACCCTGCGTGCGCAGGCGGTCCATTTCGGCTTTCAGCGCCCACGGATCGAGGACGACACCGTTGCCGATGCAGGAAAGCGTGCCGCGCACGATGCCCGAGGGCAGCAGCGACAGCTTATAGACCTGCTCGCCCACGACCAGCGTGTGCCCGGCGTTGTGGCCGCCCTGAAACCGGACGACGACATCCGCGCGCGCCGACAGCCAGTCGACGATCTTTCCCTTGCCTTCGTCACCCCACTGGGCGCCGATCACTACGACATTGGCCAAATCAGGTTCCTTTCGGGTCAGCCCTTAGCCGCAGCTTGCGCGCCGTTCCAGACATGCGTGCATGCTTCGTCGCTGTCGGTGGCTGCGAGGGCGCTGACCGTCACCCAGCCTTCGGCGCGAAGCCGGCTGCCGACGTCGGGCGCGGTGCCCAGCGGCAGGAACACGCGCTGGCGCACGGTGGCGCCAAGCCGGGCATCCACCAGCGAATCGACATAGAGCGAAACCCCGGCAGCAGGTTCGCATCGGCCGCCCGGATGGCGGACGCTATACGCCCCGCCACGGCCGATCTCTCCACGCAGCAACTGCCCGTCGACAGCGCCGAACAGCGAAAATCCTACCCAGCTATGGTATTCGAAGCCATGCCGCTCGGTCGGGTCGATGGTGATGCGCACGTCCGGCAGCAGCCTGATCAGCGCCTCCAGACGTGCCGCCAGCGCTGGCGCAAGGGGGCGTAGCGCCGGCAGGGCGTCGGCGGCAGGCCCCGCCAGTTCCAGCAGTGCCCGGTATGGCGCGCGCTCGCCATCGAGGGCGCCCCAGTCCTTGCCGTCGAGGGCTGCGAGCAGGCCTGCAAGGTCGTCGACGGGCCAGCGCCCGTTCGCCAGATCGGCCACCAGTTCCGGTGTGGTGAGGTCGAGTGACAGTTCCTCGACCCCGGCAGAGGCAAGCGCCTGCAGCGCCGTCGAGATCAGTTCGGCAAGGCCTGCAACCTCGTCGGTGCCGATCAGTTCCGCGCCTGCCTGCGTGAGTTCCCGTTCGGGCGAGAGCTGCCCGGCACGGCCGCGCAGCACCGGCCCGGCATAGGCAAGGCGCAGCGGCCGTGGCGCATCTGCCAGCCGGGTGGCGGCGATCCGCGCGATCTGGCCGGTGATGTCGGGGCGCAGCGCGATCGCTTCCCCCGTCGCCGGGTCGGATGCACGGAACAGCGCGCCTTCCAGCGGTTTTCCCAGCCACCCTGCAAGCGAGGTTTCATGCTCAACCAGCGGCGGCGACACGCGATCATATCCGCGCGCAGCGAACGCATCGACCATTGTCCTGACAAGCAGCGACACGGCTTCCGCAGCCGGCGGCAGCCGGTCGCGGAAGCCAGGAGGCAGGGGGGCGAGCCGCCCGCTCAAGAGAAGGCCAGCGCCTTCACGGTCTTGACGCCCGGCAGCCGGTCGAGCGCAGCAAGCGTCGGCGGGGCAACCTCGGTATCGACCGACAGCAACAGGATCGCTTCGGCGCCCGCGTCGCGGCGGCCGAGGTGGAACGTGCCGATGTTCACGCCCGCTTCGCCCAGCATCGTCCCCAGACGGCCGATGAAGCCGGGCTTGTCCTCGTTGACGATGAACAGCATGTGCTCGGCGAAGTCGGCCTCGACCTTGATGCCGAAGATCTCGACCAGGCGCGGACGCCCGGCGCCGAACAGCGTGCCTGCAACCGAACGCTCGCCGCTTGCGGTCCTGACGCGCACGCGCACCAGCGTCTGGTAATCGGTGTCGCGTTCGTGGCGCACTTCCGCGACTTCGATGTTGCGGTCGCGCGCCATCGACGGCGCGTTAACCATGTTCACCGTGTCCGAGAAGGTGCGCATCAGCCCCGAAAGCACGGCGCCCGTGATCGGCTTGATGTTGAGCTGCGCCGCCGCACCCTCGACTTCGACCGTGACACCGCGCAGTTCGTCGGCTTCGAGCTGCCCGATCAGATGGCCCAGGTCCTCGGCCAGCGCCATGTAAGGGCGAAGCTTCGGCGCATCCTCGGGGCTGAGGCTGGGCATATTCAGCGCGTTTGCAACGCCGCCGGTCAGCAGGAAGTCGGCCATCTGTTCTGCCACCTGAATGGCGACGTTCACCTGCGCCTCGTCGGTCGATGCGCCGAGGTGCGGCGTCGAGATGAAGTTCGCCGTGCCGAACAGCGGGCTTTCCGTTGCCGGTTCCTGCACGAACACATCGAGCGCGGCACCCGCGACATGGCCGGAATCCAGCCCCTTCTTCAGCGCCGCTTCGTCGATCAGGCCGCCGCGCGCGCAGTTGATGATGCGCACGCCCTTTTTGGTTTTGGCGAGATTTTCCGCCGACAGGATGTTGCGGGTGCTGTCGGTCAGCGGGGTGTGCAGGGTGATGAAGTCGGCCTTGGCCAGCAGTTCTTCGAGCGTCACCTTCTCGACGCCCAGATCCTTGGCGCGCTCGGGCGTCAGGAACGGGTCGAAGGCGGCCACCTTCATCTTCAGGCCAAGCGCGCGTTCGGCCACGATCGAACCGATGTTGCCGCAGCCGATCAGGCCGAGCACTTTTGAAGTAACTTCGACGCCCATGAACCGGTTCTTTTCCCACTTGCCGGCCTGCGTCGAAGCATCGGCTTCAGGAAGCTGGCGGGCTAGCGCGAACAGCAGCGCGATCGCGTGTTCGGCGGTGGTGATCGAATTGCCGAACGGCGTGTTCATTACCACGACGCCGTGGCGCGTGGCGGCCGGAACATCGACATTGTCGACGCCGATCCCGGCACGGCCGACCACCTTCAGCCGCGTGGCGGCTTCCAGCACCGGCGCCGTTACTTTCGTGGCCGAACGGATCGCCAGACCGTCATAGTCGCCGATGATGGCCAGCAGCTCGTCCTTCGACAGGCCGGGCTTTTCATCCACCTCGATCCCCCGCGCACGGAAGATTTCTGCTGCACGGGACGACATCTTGTCGGAAATGAGGACCTTGGGCATGGATCAAGCCTCCGTTGCGGTTGCAAAGGCCCAGTCGAGCCATGGGGTCAGTGCTTCGATGTCGGCGGTGTCGACGGTCGCGCCGCACCAGATACGAAGCGACGGTGGCGCATCGCGATAGCCGTTGATGTCGAAAGCGACACCTTCCTTTTCCAGCAGCGAGGCCATCGCCTTCGGCAGTTCGGGCGCGCCATCGATACGGACGCAGACCGAAGTGTTCGAGCGCGTGGCGGCGTCGACTGCAAGGTTGGTTGCCCAGGGCGTCCGGTCGACCCAGGCGTTCAAGGCAGCCGCGTTGGCGTCGGCGCGGGCGCAGAGACCCGCCAGCCCGCCAACCGATTCCGACCAGCGTAGCGCGTCCAGATAGTCTTCCACCGCAAGCATCGACGGCGTGTTGATGGTTTCGCCTTCGAAAATGCCTTCGATCAGCTTGCCGCTCTTGGTCAGCCGGAAAATCTTCGGCAGCGGCCATGCAGGCGAATAGGATTCCAGCCGCTCTACGGCGCGCGGGCCGAGGATCAGGATGCCGTGCGCGCCTTCGCCACCCAGCACCTTCTGCCAACTGAACGTCACGACATCGAGCTTGTCGAAGGGCAGCGGCTGCGCGAAGGCTGCCGACGTTGCGTCGCACAGGGTAAGCCCTTCGCGCGCAGGTGAAATCCAGTCGCCATCCGGCACGCGAACGCCCGAGGTGGTGCCGTTCCAGGTGAACAGCACGTCGTGGGTCTGGTCGATCGCCGACAGATCGGGCAGGTGGCCGTAGTCGGCGGTCAGCACCGTCGTGTCGAGCTTCAGTTGCTTTCTGGCATCCGTGACCCAGCCTTCACCGAAGCTTTCCCACGCAACCGCCGTGACCTTACGGGCGCCGAGCAGGCTCCACATGGCCATCTCGAAGGCACCGGTATCCGATGCCGGCACGATGCCGATCCGATGCGTTGCGGGCACTTGCAGCACCGCGCGGGTGCGGTCGATCGCATCCTTCAGGCGCGATTTTCCGATCTTCGCCCGGTGCGAGCGGCCGAGGCTGTCGGTGGGGAGTTTGGAAAGGTCATATCCGGGGCGCTTGGCGCAGGGACCGGACGAAAAATGTGCGCGCAACGGGCGCGCGGCAGGCTTCACAGTCATGTTCTCTCCTCTCAGAGAGCTCGCGCCGCGTTGGGGCGGCGTGGCCCGCAGCCGCTCTTAAAGGCGAAACTCCGGGCGTCAAGTGGCTTGGCACAAACGGGGGGAATGGGCACTGGCGCTGGAACCGGGTGCCGATCCCGGCTAGAACATCGGGCAATGACACAGAACAACTGGCACAGGCCGTTCAACCCGGCTTCGCGCGAAGCCGATTTCGCAGCCAACCCAACCCCGACTGCGCAGACCGAAAACCCGGCCTATCGCCTGGCCTTTCAGGACAATGATTTCCTGCTGCGCGAGGAACTGCGCCCGGTTCGCTTTCAGCTTGAACTGATGAAACCGGAACTGATGCTGCTTGAGGCGGGGATCGGCTCAACCTTTGTGTTTTACGGATCGGCCCGCATCCCGGCGCCCGAAGAAGCCGAAGCGTTGCGCGCCGCCGCCGATACGCCCGATCGCAAGGCTGTTGTGGAGCGGCTGATCGCCAAGGCCCGCTACTACGAGGAAGCGCGCAAGCTTGCGTATCTGGCGTCGTGCCGTGACTGCAATCTGGGCGGCCCGCGCCACTATGTCGTCTGCTCGGGCGGGGGGCCGTCGATCATGGAGGCGGCGAACCGGGGCGCGCACGAGGCTGGCGCCCCTTCCATCGGGCTGAACGTGGTGCTGCCGCACGAACAATTGCCCAACCCCTATGTGACGCCGGGCCTCAGTTTTCAGTTCCACTATTTCGCGCTGCGCAAAATGCACTTCCTGATGCGTGCGCGTGCTGTTGCGGTGTTTCCCGGCGGCTTCGGCACGCTGGATGAACTGTTCGAACTGCTGACGCTGGTGCAGACGAAAAAAATGGCGCCGGTGCCGATCCTGCTGTTCGGGCGGGAATTCTGGCGCAAGGTCGTGAACTTCGAGGCGCTGGCCGAAGAAGGCGTGATCGCGCATCGCGATCTGGAACTGTTCCACTATGTCGAAACCGCCAAGGAAGCGTGGGACCGTGTGTCGCGACATGCAGCCGCGAACGGCGAACTGGAACCCGGCGAAACCACGCCTGTTTGATCTAGGCCAGACGCACGAACGGCGCCCGTCTGGCCGACGGGCGCCGTTCGGTCGGCAATCAGCCGATCAGTGCGCCGCAGCAGGAGCCGCAGTTGCATCCGCCGCCGGTGCGGCGGCTGCGTCGGTTGAGGCGGGGGCCGCGGCAGCATCGCCGGCCGCAGCCGGCGCCTCTGCTTCAGCGGGTGCTGCCGGGATCGGCAATGGCTTGTCGCTCTTGCTGTTCAGGAAGGCGAGGAGGTTCGCCCGGTCTTCCGGCTTGCCGAGGCCGGCGAAGCTCATTTTGTTGCCGGGGATGTATTTTTTCGGATCCTTGATCCAGCTTGACAGCGACGCCCAGTCCCACTGCTTGTCGGCGGTGCCCTTCATCGCATCCGAGTAACCGAAGCCCGATTCATGGGCGTGGTGGTTGCCGACGATGCCATAAAGGTTCGGGCCGATGCCGGGCGCTGCGCCCTTGTCGATGGTGTGGCAGGCTGCGCACTTCTTGAACTGGGATTCGCCCTTGGCCGGATCAGCCGACGCAAGATAGAACTCGATCGGCTTTTCGGTTTCGGCTGCGGCGCCACCGGCACTTGCTTCAGCTTCCACGCCCTCGACGATGAAGCCGGGCTTGGCGGGCTTTTGCGGTGCGAACATGGCGCCGGTCATGACCGACAGGCCGAGCACGGTCACGAGCGCGGTAAGCGTCCAGCCGGCAATCTTGTTCCACTCGTAGCTATCCACCTGTCGTGCACTCCACTGAATATCGACCGGCGGTTGTCCGCCCGGTTCCGGCTTATGGTGAACCGGAAAACCGCCCGTGGCGGCCAGGTTCCTTCAGTTGCTCATAGAAAGCGGGAAACGGGTTGGCAATGGCCTCGCGGCAGCCCGCGCACGGGCACAGATCGCGCGCCGGCATTGACGGTGGGCGCCAAAGTCGGGCAACGCCTGCCGCCCATGCAGACCTATCCATCACTCGCCCAGACCCTTGTCGACCAGATGCACGCCGCCGCCGCCGCGCAGCCGGATGTCGCTGTTTCGTTTCAGGGTGCGCCGGGCGCATTCTCGCATCAGGCGGTGCGAGAGGCGGTGCCGGGCGGGCTGGCCTATCCCTGCTTCAGTTTCGAAGACGCAATCGCGGCCGTCGTCGAGGGGGCTGTCGGACTGGCGGTGATTCCGGTCGAGAACACGCTGCATGGCCGTGTGGCGGACGTGCACTTCCTGCTGCCGGAATCGGGGCTTTCGATCATCGGCGAACATTATGTGAAGGTGGAACACTGTCTGCTGGGCGCACCGGGCGCACGGATCGAGGACGTGAAGCAGGTGATTTCGCACCCGCAGGCGCTGGGCCAGTGCCGCAAGCGCACCCGCGCGCTGGGGCTGGTTGCGGCAAGCTACGCCGATACGGCGGGGGCAGCGGCAGCCGTCGCCGGTGACGGCGATGTGCAGGTGGCGGCGATCGCATCAAAGCTTGCCGGCGAACTGTATGGCAACAGCCTTCTGGTCGAGGGAATTCAGGACGCCGACCACAACCGCACGCGCTTTCTGATCTTGTCGCGCACGCCGCGTGATGTTCCGGCAGCGGCGGGCCGTTTCAAGACCACGCTTTCGTTCGAAGTGAAGAACGTGCCTGCCGCACTGTTCAAGGCGCTGGGCGGCTTCGCCACCAACGGCGTCAACCTGACGCGGCTGGAAAGCCATCTGCGCGGCGGCGCCTTTGTTGCTGCCGAATTCCTGATCGACATCGAGGGGTTGCCGCAGGATCCGGCAGTCGCACGCGCACTTGAAGAACTGGCGTTCCATTCCAAGTGGGTGCGCAGCCTCGGCAGCTATCCCGTCGCGGACAACGGGGCGCCGTCAGCCTAAAGTCGGGGCGGCTTGCGGCCGTGAACCGGTTTCATGAGAGACCGGGCTTTTGCAAACCTGCGCCGCCCTGAGGGGCGTTGTGGCGCTTTCGCTTCGTGAACGCACCGTTCGACCCGCCGCGAAGCTATGGCGTATCGCGCATCGCCGATTATTTCGCGCTTGGACCCGACAATGATCCGTTCTGGCAGAAGGTGCGCCGCGCCCAGTTGTATTTTTTTGATCGGTATCTGCCGTTCAACATCCTGATCGCGCTGGTGAGCGGCGGGCTGCTGGCCATCGTGTTCGGGCGCCGACTGGGCGTCGCCACTTACGCGCTGCTTCTGACAACCCATTGCGTTTCAGTCTATCTGGGGCGCGGTCGGCGGCGCGAACGCAGGCGCAACCGCAAGGCGCCGGTCGGGCGCGCGGCGATACGGCGGTCGCTCGGCAATCTGGTCATGGTCGGTTCTGCCTGGGGATTTGCATTCTACCGCGCGCTGGGGATGGCAAGCCCGCAGGAAGCAATGCTGGTCATTGCGATGTCGATGGCCGGAATGGGCTGCATGGCACTTTCGATCGCCACCTGGCCGCTTGGCTCGATCACGATGTGGGGCCTCGTCGCGCTGGGCACGATCTGCGGGTTGTTCGCGTTCGATTGGGTCGACGCGTGGCCGGTTACGGTCATCATGCTGAGCTTCATGCTGTTCATGGTGCGGGGAACGCTCGCCGCATCCGACCTGTCGATGGGGCGCATCCGCCTGCGCGAGCACAACCGCCAGCAGGGCGAAGTCGTCAGGTTGCTGCTGAACGAGTTCGAGGCGAATGGCTCGGAATGGCTCTATGAGTTCGATGCGGCCGGGCGGCTGACCTTTGCGTCGGCCCGCCTTGCCGAAGCGCTGCGGCGGCCGGTTTCCGATGTCGTGGGCCAGCATTGGGTGCGGTTTCTGGGGGGCAGGTCGGTGGCGGCCGGGCTGCCCGATCTGGTGCGGGTTGGGCGACCGTTCCGCGATGTGCTGATCCGCGTAGAGGTGGAAGGCGAAATCCGCTGGTGGTCGATGTCGGGCACGCCCAAGTTCGACGAACAGGGCGGGCCGGCGGGCTATCGCGGCGTCGGTTCTGATGTGACCGATCGCCAGCGCGCCGCCGAGCGGATCGCCGAGCTTGCAACATTCGATGCGCTGACCGGGCTGGTGAACCGCAGGGTCATCCACAAGGCGCTGGCCGAGGCGCTGGCGGCAACGCCTTCCGGGCAGCCCACGGTGCTGCTGTTCGTCGATCTGGATCGTTTCAAGGCCGTGAACGACAGCCTTGGCCATGCTGCCGGGGATCGGCTGCTGGCGGAAGTGGCGATGCGGCTGCGCGAACGTATTGCAGTGGAGGCCGGGCAGGGCGCTTTGGTCGGCCGACTTGGCGGCGACGAATTCGCCGTTCTGCTGCACCACTGCACCGAGGAACGTGCAGCGGCCATCGGCGAGGCCGTCATCGCCAGCCTCGGCAGACCCTACGAGCTTTCCGGAAAGTTGGCGCAGATCGGCGCCAGTATCGGCCTTGCCCTGGGCTGGCGCGACGGCACAACGGTCGAGGAACTGATGCGGGCCGCCGATCTTGCGCTCTATGACGCCAAGGCGCGCGGCCGTGGCGGCGTGCGGGCCTACGATCGGGAAATGCACCGCGAGCAGGAAGACCGGCGCTCGCTGGAACTGGATTTGCGCAATGCGATCGCCGGAGGGCAGTTCCGTCTTGCGTTTCAGCCGGTTGTGGATGCACTGGATGAACGCGTCGTCGGCTTCGAGGCGTTGCTGCGCTGGCGTCACCCGCGACTGGGCGACATTCCGCCCTCGACGTTCATAGCCATCGCCGAGGAAGCGGGCTTGATCAACCGGATCGGCGCCTGGGTGCTGAACGAAGCCTGCCGGGTTGCCGCCAGTTGGCCACGGCAGATTCGCTGTGCCGTCAATATTTCCCCCAAACAGTTCGACGATCCCGGCTTCGTTGCACTGGTCCGGCAGGTGTTGGCACGGTGGAAATTCGCGCCTGAGCGGCTGGAGCTGGAGCTGACGGAAAGCCTGTTTCTGGATGAGCGGCGGCAGACCATGCAGATGCTCGACGAGCTTCGCGCGATGGGCCTGAGCTTTGCACTGGACGATTTCGGCACCGGCTATGCCTCGCTTGGCTATCTGCAGAAGATCGCGTTCCGGCGCATCAAGATCGACCGCAGTTTCGTTCGGGGCTGTTCGGCGGGCGGTGAATCTGCTGCAATCGTGCAGGCGATCGTTGCGCTTGCCGAACGGCTGGGCATGGAAACCACCGCCGAAGGAACGGAAACCCGCGCCGAATTCGAAGCCATGCGGCGGCTGGGTTGTGCGCAGGTGCAGGGCTATTTCTTCGGCCGGCCGATGCCCGCCGAAGAAGCCGCCCGCCTGATCGATCGCAATCGCCCGTTACTGGAACTCGTCGATCAAGCCGCAGCAGATCAGCCGTCGGCTGCTGCCCAGGTCGTCAGCAGCCAGTTGGCGATTGCCAGCGGCGGCGGCACCTTCCATTCGGTTCTGCCCTGAAGCGCCGCCCGCACTTCCGCGCGATCCACCCACATCGCCTCGGCGATTTCCGTCGTGTCGAGGGCCAGCTCGTAGCTTTCTGCCGCCGCAAAAGCGCCCATCATCAGGCTGGACGGGAAGGGCCAGGGCTGGCTGGCGCCGAAGCTGACGGTTGTCGTGCGGACACCTGCCTCCTCGAACAGTTCGCGGCGCACGGCTTCCTCCAGCGATTCGCCCGGCTCGACGAAGCCGGCAAGCGCGGAAAACATGCTTCCCGGAAAATTCGCTCCCCGCCCCAGCAGCACCTTGCCGTCGCGTTCGGCCAGCATGATCACAACGGGGTCGACGCGCGGAAAATGTTCGGTGCCGCAAGCCTCGCACAGGCGACTGTAGCCAGCCTTTTCGATCCGGGTCGGCGCGCCACAGGCGGCACAAAACCCATGCCGGCGATGCCAGTCGAGGATCGAGCGCGCCTGCGCCACGATCGAAGCCCGGCCGTCGCCCAA
>NZ_DBNHFX010000015.1:0-4081 GCF_057137845.1 Sandaracinobacteroides sp.
GCTTTCCAGAAACCGCCCTGCGCCTTCATCATGCCGACGAGCGCCTTTGCGTCGCTGGTCAGGCTGTCGCGCTTCATGCGCTGCGCCTGCAGGAAGGGGTCGAAGCCGAAGCATTCGGTGGCGAGCCGGGCGCGGGCGACTTCGCTCATGGCGGCGAAGGCGTCGGTGGGCGTGTCGAACGCGAACGATCCGTAGGCGAAGGCCGGAGCCTCGCGCACCAGCGGCAGCGTGACGTGGGCCTTGATGCCGAATGCGCCGGAATCGCAGGCGAAAAGGCCGGTAATGTCGGGGCCGAAGGGGCGCACGAAGCCCGAACCGGTCTGGAAGCTGGTGCCGTCGGCCAGCACCACTTCGAAGCAGATCGCCGATGGCGCCATGGTGCCCTGGGCCGCGCCCCAGAACAGGCCGTTCTGGCTGAAGCCGCCGCCGACCGAGGCGTTGATACCCGAGAGCGTGCCCCAGTGCATGGTGCGCAGGCCTTTGGGTTTCAGCGCGGCATGGAGTTCGCCCCAGCTTATTCCGGCCTCGACGGTGACGGTCATGTCGGTTTCGTCGACCGAAAGCACGCGGTTCATGCGCCCGAGATCGACGATGAGCGCACCGGGCGCGTCGGCGACATAGCCACGGGTGTAGCTCATGCCTCCGCCGCGCGGGACGACCATCAGGCCGGCGGCGGCGGCCGCCTTCATGCCCTTCGCCAGTTCGTCGATCGAGGCCGGGCGGAACACTGCCAGCGGTTCCGGGCCTGCGCTGTGCACGTCTTGTGCGTAGAACAGCTTGTCGGCGGTGTCGGTGACGAGCGAATCTTGCGGGAACACGGCGGCAAGCTGGGCGGCTGTTGGTGCGGGCATGTCAGGCGGCCTTGGGTTCGGGGGTCGGGAGTTTGTCGGGGTAGCGGCCGAGCGTCAGCAGCATCGCGCCGCCGGCGGCGAACATGAACATCGCCGCAGTCAGCATCACGTCGTAGTTGCCGTGCGCATCGCGGGCGGCGCCATAGAGGATCGGTGAAATGGCCGAGCCGAAGCCGAACGGCATGTAGAGAACGCCATAGATGCGGCCGAAGTTCGCCATGCCGAAATAGCGCGACGCCATGTAGGCGATGACATCGGATTCGGCGCCCGCAGCGAAGCCGAGCAGGAATGCGCCCGCCATCACTGCGGGCAGCGAACTGGCGGTGCCCATCAGCAGGAAGGCCGCGATCGCCGGAAGCAGAAACACCGGAAAGGCGATGCCCGGCGCCCAGAAACGGTCGAACAGCAGGCCGACGATCACCCGCCCGGCGAACAGGCCCAGCGCGACGACGCCCATGACGCTGGCCGCCGTCGATGCCGGGAAGCCGTGCAGCGACACGATCTGCGCCATGTGCAGGTGCGCGCCGCCGTAAGCGGTGGCGATGATGAGGATCGAGAAGAACAGGATCCAGAAGCGGTAGCCGCGCGCCGCCTGGCCGAGCGTCAGGCCGGTCAGGTTGCCCGACAGGTCGGAAAGGCCTGCCGGGCGTTCGTGCGGCTGCGGCTCGCGGAACCAGAGCAGCCCGACCGGGATGGCGACCAGAAGCGGCAGCAGCGCCAGCGTCGGGAAGGCGGCGCGCCATCCCCAGTTGCTGATCGCGGCCTGTGAGATCTGCGGCACCACGATGCCGGCGAGGCTGGTGCCGAGCAGCATGATGCCGAGCGCCAGACCACGGTTTTTAGCGAACCACAGGCTGATCGCCCGGCTCCAGGTGACGGGGGTGGAGCCGATGCCGACGATGCCGAGCACCGCCCAGAAGGCATAATAGCCCTTCAACGACGGCGGCACGAACCAGAACGAACCGAACACCAGCGCGAAGGCGAACAGCGAAAGCAGCGCCACCCGGCGGACGCCGTAGCGGTCGGCGAGGCCGCCATAGACCGGCGCCAGCAGTGCAGCCAATATGCCGAAGATGGTGACGCCGGCGCTGATCGCCTTGAAATCCCAGCCGAATTCCTCGTGGATGGGGCCCATCACCAGCGGCAGGGTGTTGAATGGCAGCGGCGAGGCGCCGCAAGCGACACCCAGCAGCGCCGCGACCAGCGGTTTCGTGCCGAGGCGGAACTCGGATTGCGGGGCTGTCCGGGTGTCGTTCATCTGTCGGTGCCGATCAGAACTTGTAACGGCCGCGCATCATCCAGCTCATGGGCCGGCTGATGTAGGTGACGTTCGAGAGGGAGGTTTGCGGGCTGGCGACGTTGAAGCAGTTGCTGCAATCGAGGCTGAGCGCCCAGCGCTTGTCAGGCCCGTTCAGGGTGAGGCTGGCGTTGGTGATCGCGGCAGCCTTCGCATGCGCGCCGGTGATCAGTTCGCCGTTGCCGAACGGATTGGAGGGATAGGCGCCGTTGGTGCCGGCGATCGGCTGGTCGTAGAAGGAGAGGTTCGACAGCGCGACTTCGTGGGCGGAATGCCACGAGACGTTGGCCGACGGCACCAGCGAAAGCTCGCCCATCGCGATTTCGTAGGAGGCGCCCGCCTGAAGCGTCCAGTTCGGGGTGCGGGTGGGCTTGGCGATGGTGCCGTTTGCCGTGACGATCCCCGAGGCGCAGGTGGAAATACGCGGAAATGTATTGCCGGTCGTGCCCGCCGGGATCTGCCCCGTTGCCAGCGCCGCCTTGCATTCCGCCAATTGCGATTCGACCGACTGGATGCCGTAGATGTCGGTTGCGGGCGCGTTCTTCAGCAGCCGGTGTTCGGCATCCTGATAGCCGAGGTTGGCATAGAGGTTGAGGCCGTCAACGGGGGCAAAGGTGAACTCTGCCTCGAGGCCCTTGTTGCGGAAGTCGGCGAAGTTGCGGGTGAGGAAGGTGATGGCGCCGGTGGTCGGGTTCAAGAGGCCCGCGAGCACCTGCTGGTTGCGCATGTCGATCAGGAAGGCGGTGACGTTCGCGCGGACGCGGCGGTCGAACAGGTCGGACTTGATGCCGGCTTCGTAGCTCCAGACCTTTTCCGGGTCGAACGGCAGGAACTGGCTTGGGGCGGTCGCCCGTGCGTTCCAGCCGCCCGAACGGAAGCCCTTGGTGGCGCTGGCATAGAGCAGGATGTTGTCGGCCGGCTTGAAGTTTGCGGCAAAGCGCGGAGTCCACATCCGGGTGTTGAGCGAGGTGGGGATGCGCACGCCGGACGGGCCGATCAGGTTGCTATTGTCGAGGCAGTTCGCCGGCAGCGCGCCGCCGGCGTTGCAGATCGCCCGGTTGTCGAGCACCGATAGCGTCTTGGTTTCGTCGGTGTAGCGGATGCCGGCGGTGAGTTTCAGTTGGCTGGTCAGGTTCAGGTCGACCTGCGCGTAACCGGCCTTGGCTTCGGTGCGGTTCTTCAGCGTCCGGTCGGCGAGCAGCAGCGTTACCGGCGGCGCGATGGTGAACAGGTCGGCGAAGTCGGTGGTGTTGCGTTCGTCGAGGTAGAAGGCGCCCGCCACATACTCGACGAAGCCGTTGCCGAACGATCCGTTCAGCTTGATTTCCTGGGTGAACTGGTTGTGCGAGCCGTCGTTCGCGACCGTGAAGCCGCCGCGCGCATAGCCGCGGACCGGCGGCCTCGGCACTGCGAGGCTGGGACCGGAGCGACCGTCGAAGAAGTCGTAGACGTAGCGCTGGTTCAGATCGAGGAAGCCGGTGATGAGCGTGAGGGTGTGATCCTCGGCGAAGTCGAAGGCGAGGTTCGAGGTCACGAGGCTGGTGGTCGCCGTCTGCCCGAGGCCGAAGTTCGCCTTGTCGCCGGTGACGGCGATCGGCGCAAACTGGTTCAGCCCCGAAGGCGTGCGCAGGCCGGTGGTGATGTAGCGGCCGTCGCATTCGGTGGGATTCGCCGGGTTGCACTCGAAGTTGGGCAGGTTGTCGGCCTTGGTGACGATGTGCATGAACGAACCCGTCCAGCGGATCGACGGCGACAGTTCGCCGCGAATGCCGAGACGGACGCCCCAGCCGTCGTCGTCGTTCAGGCGCTCGCCGGTGGTGACGTTCTTCGCGTAGCCGTCGTCGTCCTGCCAGTAGCCGCTGAGCTTGACGGCGAGGCCCGGCGCGAGCGGCGCGTCGAACGAGGCCCTGAGCAGCTTGCGGTTGTAGCGGCC
>NZ_DBNHFX010000016.1:0-3926 GCF_057137845.1 Sandaracinobacteroides sp.
CTGCCTCGGCGGCGGCCTGATGGCGCGGGTTCAGGCTGGTGGTCACGTCCAGCGGCTCGACGGCCTCGTCGGTCAGCGTGTCCAGCTGGCCCAGCACCCAGTCGGTGTAATAGCGCACGTCGCCCTGGTCGCGATCGACGACGAAGCGCACCGCGGCCATGTCGGCGGCGGTTTCCTCGGCGGCGGTGATGGCGCCCGAATCGCGCATGGTGTCCAGAACCACCATCGCCCGGTCGCGCGCGCGCTCGGGATCGGCGGTCGGGGCGTAGCGGCTGGGGGCCTTCACCAGACCGGCGATGATCGCCGACTGTTCCAGCGAAAGCTGCGTCGCCGGATGACCGAAGAACTTGCGGCTGGCGGCGTCGATCCCATAGGCCCCGCCGCCGAAATAGACGCGGTTGAGATAGGCCTCCATGATCTGCTGCTTGGTGTATCGGCGCTCCATCGCCAGCGCCAGCACCACTTCGCGCATCTTGCGGCCATAGGTCTGGGTGCGGGTCAGGAACAGGTTGCGCGCAAGCTGCTGGGTGATGGTCGATGCGCCCTGCACCTTGCCGCCGCTTTCGATGTTCACCTTCAGCGCCCGCAGCATCCCCAGCGGATCGACGCCGGGATGCCAGTCGAAGCGGCGATCCTCGACCGCTTTCATCGCCTCGGTCATGGTGGGGGGGATTTCGGCATAGGGCAGCCAGCGGCCGTAGCTGGGGCCTACCGTCACCAGTTCGGTGCCATCGGCGGCGCGGATGACAACCGACTGCCCCTGCGGGCTTTTCATAAGATCGCTGTAATCCGGAAGCGACGCCATCGTCAGCGCGACCGCCAGCGCCAGCCCCAGCGCGCCCAGCACCACGAGCGCCAGCCCCCAGCCGAAGACAGCACGAAAAAACCGCCCCGCACGAGAGCGTCGAACGGGCTTCCTGCCCTGCTTTTTCGGAGGCTGGGATGGCGGCATCTGCGGCAGTCCGGATAGCCGCCCGGCGCTTCCTTCACAAGACGCCAGCCCCTCGGCCCGTCGCAGCGGCGGCTGTCCTACAGGGCAGCAAAGCCATAGCTGCCAAGGCAGGGTCGCCCCGAGGAGGTTCTCAATGCGCATATCGAATGGATGGGCGGAAGGCGCCGAACGCCGGCTATCGCCCAATTTCCAGCAAGGCCACGACAGCCGCGAGTGCATCGTCCTGCACTACACGGCGGGATATACCGCCGATTCCGCCATCGCCACCTTCGCATCCGCCAGCACCCGCGCCAGCGCCCATTTCGTCGTCGCGACCGATGGCGCCGTCACCCAGATGGTCGGCTGCAACGATACCGCCTGGCACGCGGGGTTCGGCCTGTTCCGGGGCGCGGGCCGGGTGAACCGGCGTTCGATCGGCATCGAAATCGTCAATCCCGGCTATCATTTCCGCACGGCCAGCGGCGAAATGCTGAACTGGGAACGCAAGCCTGTTCCCGAAAGCCGGCTTGCGCCATTCCCCGGCCTGCTGGAAGCGCGCGACCCGTGGGTGGGGGCCGCAGCACAGTTCTGGCCGCTTTTTCCCGAACCGCAACTGCTGGCGGTCGAGCATATCATCAGCGCCTGCATCCGCGCATGGCCTGCAATCACAGATGTCCTCGGCCACCGCGACATCGATACCGTCCGCCGCCGCAAGGTCGATCCCGGCCCGGCCTTTCCGATGCAGCGGATCCGCCGGCTGCTGCCGGATCGTGCCGACCCGGCAGACCTTGGCGGGCGGGCGCTGTTAGTCCGGGCGCCCGGCACGATGCTGAACATCCGTGGCGGGCCGGGCGTGGCGTTCGAAAAGCTCGGCGCCGGGCCGCTGGCCGACGGGCAGGCAGTGACCGAACTGGAATCGCGCGGCGCATGGGTGCGGGTGCGTGTCGGCTATGGGCGCGGCGCGTTCGAAGGCTGGTGCCACGGCGGCTGGCTTCGCCCCGCCTGAGGCGCACTGCATGGCAGGCGCACCGTGCCAGAGGCCGTGCCCAAGATTGCACCGGCGCGCCGGCGCGCCTATGCGCGGCGCTTCCCTTTTCATTGGCACAAAGCAGGCGACCAGGAACATGAGCGATTCGGTGAAGAAAGTGGTGCTGGCCTTTTCCGGCGGCCTCGACACTTCGGTCATCCTCAAATGGCTTCAGGCCACCTACAACTGCGAGGTCGTCACCTTCACGGCCGACCTCGGGCAGGGCGAGGAACTCGAACCCGCGCGCGCCAAGGCCGAACTGATGGGCGTGAAGCAGATCTTCATCGACGACCTGCGCGAGGAATTCGTCGGCGATTTCGTGGCGCCGATGATGCGCGCCAATGCGGTTTACGAAGGCCAGTATCTGCTTGGCACCTCGATCGCACGGCCGCTGATCGCCAAGCGCCAGATCGAAATCGCGCGGCAGACGGGCGCCGATGCCGTCTCGCACGGGGCGACCGGCAAGGGCAATGATCAGGTGCGCTTCGAACTGGGCTATTATGCGCTGGCGCCCGACATCCGCATCATCGCGCCCTGGCGCGAATGGGATCTTGCCAGCCGCGAGGCGCTGATCGCCTTTGCCGAACAGCACCAGATCCCCGTGCCCAAGGACAAGCGCGGCGAAAGCCCGTTCTCGACCGACGCCAACCTGCTGCACACCTCGTCCGAGGGGAAGGTGCTGGAAGACCCATGGGAAGAAGTGCCGGACTATGTCTATTCGCGCACCGACAACCCCGAGGACGCGCCCGACCAGCCGCAATATATCACCATCGACTTCGAACGCGGCGACCCGGTTGCGGTCGACGGCCTGGGGATGTCGCCCGCCAGCCTGCTGAAAAAGCTGAACGACCTGGGCAAGCTGCATGGCATCGGCCGCCTCGATCTGGTGGAAAACCGCTTCGTCGGCATGAAGTCGCGCGGGATGTACGAAACCCCCGGCGGCACCATCTGGCTGGCCGCGCACCGGGGCATCGAGTCGATCACGCTCGATCGCGGCGCCGCCCACCTGAAAGACGAACTGATGCCGCGCTACGCCGAGCTGGTTTACAACGGCTTCTGGTTCGCCCCCGAGCGCGAGATGCTGCAAGCCGCGATCGACCACAGCCAGGAAAAGGTGACGGGGACCGTGCGCCTGAAGCTCTACAAGGGCAGCGTGCAGGTGGTGGGCCGCAAATCGCCGTTCAGCCTGTACAGCCCGAAGATCGTCACCTTCGAGGACGACGGCGGCGCCTACGACCAGCGCGACGCCAAGGGCTTCATCCGCCTGAACGCGCTGCGCCTCAGGCTGCTTGGCCAGCGCGACCGGCAGGGCTGAGCGACGCGGCATCCGTTAAGCATCCGCTCCGGGCGGCGGTCCCGCCGCCTATCTTGCGCGGGTTCAGGGCGGCGGTCCCTCCGCCCATCTTGCGTGTCGTCGGGGCTGCGCTATGCATAGTCCCGACGAGGAGAACCCATGCAGCAACCCGCGCCTGAGCCGCTGAGCGACTTCACCCTGTTCAGGCGCACACTGGTGGTTGCTGCGGGCGCCGGAACCGCCGTTCTGCTGTGGAAACTGGTCGATCTGATTCTGCTGCTGGCGGCGGCGATGCTGGTCGCGTTCATTTTCTACAAGTTCACCCATCTGATCCGGCGGCGGCTGAAAATGCCGTTCGCGCTGGCACTGGCGCTTGCCGTCATCCTGCCGACCCTGGTGCTGGTGTTCGCATTCGCGATGTTCGGCAACCTGATGGCGGATCAGTTCACAATCCTGTTCGCGCAACTGCCCGCCGCATGGGCCAAGGTGCAGGCGTGGCTCGCCACCAGCGAAATCGGCCGCGAGGTGACGGCGCACGCAGGCAGCTACATGCCCGAAGGCGGCCGCGTCGTCGCGATGCTGCAAAGCGTGTTCAGCAGCCTCGGCACCGTCGCCACCAGTCTCGTCGTCGTGGTGGTGGGCGGCATCTATCTGGCGGCGCAACCGCGCCTTTA
>NZ_DBNHFX010000017.1:0-2302 GCF_057137845.1 Sandaracinobacteroides sp.
TGTCGCCCGGACGGCCGACGGCGGCAGCCACGGCATCATAGCCATAGAGGCCCGGAACCGCGAGCCCGCCCCAAAGCGCAACCGGCGACCGGAGTGCAGCCGGAATGGCCGGGTTGCCTGCAATCGCCGCAGCTACCGCCGGGTTGACGCAGCCAGCGGACGCCGTGGAGAGCAGACCGTTGATACCGATCGATGCAGCGGTCGTGGCAAGGCTGTTCGCCACTACGCAGTTCGCATAACGGGTATAGTCCTTGCCGTAGGTCAGGTTGTCGGTCTGATCGAGACGCTCGTGCGCGAAATAGCCGCCGACCAGCCAGTCCAGCCGGTCGTCGAAGGCCTGACCGTTCAGGCGCAGTTCCTGGCTGAACGTGCGGAACCGGCGAACGTTATCGGTGCGAGCGAGGATGTCGAGATTGTTGAAATCGGCGTCCTGCCCGCTGTTCGCCTTCCAGTCGCGATAGGCGGTGATCGACGTGATCTCTCCGAAGCCGAGCGACCAGTTCGCTTCGGCGGAAAGGCCCCAGTCCGTCACGTCGGAACGATAGCCGAGGCCGGGTGTCAGCGCGGTCTTGCGGCCGAACGTGTCGTCATTGATGATTCCGCCCAAGCCACGCACGATGCCGACGATCGGGTTGTTGCCGGTCGTCGTCACGTTGCCCGCAGCGTCGCGGTAGGCCATCTGGAACGGCAGATAGGTCGCCGCGCAGCATTCCTCGTTACGCTTGGCCGCGTCGCCGATCAGGCGGATTTCCAGATCGTCGTTCGGCGTGAACAGCAGTTGTGCACGCGCCATCCAGCGATCGCGGCCATTCAGCTTGCGGCCCGAAACCACATCCTCGATGAAGCCGTCGCGCTTCACATAGGTGCCGTCGACACGATAGGCGAGCTTGTCGCCGGCAAGCGGCCCGGTGACCGATCCGCCAAGCCGCCAGTAATTATAGTTGCCGTAGGTGAGTTCGGCAGAACCTTCCGGCTCGAAACGGGGTTTCGCCGTCACGATATTGATGAGGCCCGCCGACGCATTCCGGCCGAACAGCGTGCCCTGCGGGCCGCGCAGCACTTCGATGCGATCGATCGCGCCCAGTTCGGTCAGCCCGGCGCCCGAGCGCGACCGGTAAACACCGTCGACGAACACCGCAACCGACGATTCAAGGCCCGCATTGTCGCCGACGGTGCCGATACCGCGAATGCGGACGGCCGCCGAATTTGCTTCCGATGAAGTCGACGAAACCAGCAGCGACGGGCTGACCTGATTAAGCTGACGGATATCGGACGCACCCGAGTTCTGCAGCGATTCCGCCGTGACCGCACTGACGGCGATCGGAACATCCGACAGCGCCTGTGCGCGCTTGGTGGCAGTGACGATGATGTCGCCCATTTCATTGCCGGCGGCAGCGCCCTGGCTATCCTGGGCAAAGGCGGGCGCACCGGCGCAAAGGGCAACGGTTGCAAGAAGAACGGAACGCATGGCTACTCCCTCAAAATGAACAACCCCGGCTGTGGGGTTCTTTCCGAATGGGAATAGCCATCGCCCGGATACCGCCGCCAGGCAATGCGCCTGCACCGGGTGCCGCAACCGATGACGATGCGACCGTTGCAGCTTTGCAACAAACTGCCCCCGTGCCCGCCGGATCGCGGCCGATGCGACATCGCGCCACGCACATATGACGGGCAGACAGTGCGCCGGGCGATCGCCTAGGGGGGTGGCCGATACAATCAGGGAATCAGACCATGGCCAGACTTGCAGGAAAAATCGCACTCATCACCGGCGCCGCTTCGGGGCTGGGACTCAGGATGGCGCAACGCTTCGCACAGGAAGGTGCGCGCGTGTTGCTGACCGACATCGACATCGAGAAGGTTACCGCCGAAGCAGCCGCGATCGGCGCGAATGCCGCAGCGTTCCACCACAATGTGACGTCCGAGGAACAGTGGATCGCTGCCGTCGATGAAGCAAAGCGCGTGTTCGGCGGCTTGCACATACTGGTGAACAACGCCGGCATCGGCCCGGCTGGCGATGTCGAGCACACCAGTCTCGAGGACTGGCGGCTGGTGCATACAGTCGATCTGGACGGAGTGTTTCTGGGCTGCAAGCACGCCATCCCGCTCATCCGCGCGACAACGCGGGCGGAAGGCACACGCGGCAGCATTCTCAACATCTCGTCGATCGCCGGAATAATCGCCTCGGGGCGGATGGCTGCCTACAACAGCGCCAAGGCGGCGGTCCGCCACCTCAGCAAATCGGTTGCGCTGCATTGCGCCTCGAAGCGCGACGCGATCACCTGCAATTCGATCCACCCGACTT
>NZ_DBNHFX010000018.1:0-14266 GCF_057137845.1 Sandaracinobacteroides sp.
CCGGGGCGCATGATCGTCCAGCCGGCCAGCGCGTGCCCGGCGTGGGCCGCTTCGGCAGGATCGGCGCCATCGAGCCGGGCGCCAAGATAGCCGGCGTTGAAGGCGTCTCCGGCGCCGCTGGTATCGACGGGGTTCAGCACCGCTTTCGGAGCGATGATGGAGCCGTCGGGCAGGCGACAGCCGCCCGCGCCAAGCTTGACGACGGTTTCTGCGCAGCCAAGGCTCATCCAGTGCGCGGCTACGGCCTCGGCGGTGGCTTCGCCCGACAGCGCGGTTTCATCTTCCAGCGTAGGCAGGCCGATGTCGGCGACGGCGATGGCGGCGTTGCGCCAGCGCATGGCTTCGGCCTTGTTCGTCCACAGGCGCGGACGGTAGTTGCCGTCGAAGGCGACCTTGCCGCCATTGCGCTTGAGCCGCGCCGCATGATCGAGCAGCCGGTGGCGCCCGTCCTCGGGAAGGATCGCAAGGCTGATCAGCGAGAAAGCCAGTAGTCCGGCCGCTTCGACCGACGCCCAGTCCGCGTCGAGGGAGAAAAGATCTTTCGCGGCGCTGGTGTCCCGCCAATAGCTGAAGCTGCGCTCGCCGGCGGCATCCGTGACGATGGCATATAGCCCGGTGCTGCGGGCCGGGTGCTCCAGCACCAGTGACACGTCCAGTCCCTCGGCGGCCCAGCGCGGCTTGAGATCCTCGCTCAGTGCGTCGCTGCCGATGGCCGTCAGGAATGCGGTGTCATGGCCTGCACGGGCAAGGTGGATCGCGGTGTTCAGCGTGTCGCCACCATAGCCGAGCTGCCAAGGCCCGCGCTCTCCCGCACCGCCAGTGCGGGAGAGTTCGAGCATGGCTTCGCCTATCAGAACGATCCGCGCCAAGAACCTACCTGCAGGCCGGGTTGCCGGCGCCGGGCAGCGAATAGAAGGCGATCGACTGGCCGGGCACCTTGACCGTTCCGGCCACGGCTGCGCCGTCCAGCCCGGTCAGTTCGCCGTTGGCCGAGAGTCCGGGCCTGTTGCCGTTGATCAACACCTCGCGGGTGTCGAGCGACTGGCCGGTCATGGTCCAGCCAAGGCCCTTGCCGCCAAGGTTCAGAGGCTGCGGTTCCGCCCCGGTATTGAGCGCCATCACCGTGACCCCGCCGGGCTTGCCGGCCTGACATTGGGCATAGAGCCTGAGTGCAGGCGATGGCGATTTTGGCGAGGCCAGAACGGTGGTGCCCATTGTCCGCTTCCACAGCACGGCTGCCCAGTAATTCGGGCGCGGGGTCAGTGTGTCGCGGTCGATCAGGGCATAGTCGCTTGCTGCAAGGGTGTTGTGCTGGATTGCCTGCAATCCAAGCTGGGCCAGCGCCGCATTCTGGTTCAGGTAGCGGAAGGTATCGAGGAAGGTCGATGCCCACGGGCTGCCGCCGCAGGCAGCCTGCGCCGTTTCGGTGTTCCACATCGGTTTGCCCGGTTCGTATTTGTCGCGCAGCGCGGCGTAGTATTTATAGTCGCGCACGGTGCGGTCGAGCCATTCGGCGCCAAGCGCCTCGCCCTTCTGCGCGGTGCCGATGCCCAGCCCCTTGCAGCGCTGCGAGACCGAACCATAGAAGTGGTAGGAAACAGCATCCAGGCTGTCCGGATTGGCCTTCATCATGTCTTCGGTGCCGACATGTCCGCCGAACGCGGCGGGAACGGGCACGTCGCCCAGCATCCCTGCCTCGCCGACGCCGCCGACGCCAAGGATCTTCATTCCGGGCGCTTTCGCCCGCGCCCAGTCGCGGAAGATCCGGAACTCGGCGCCATAATTATCGGCGGTGTAGCGCCTGGGCATTTCCGGGGCGGCGCTGGGCATATTGGCTTCGTTGAAGAATTCAGCCGCGTAAATGCTGCCACCGGCCTCGCGCGTCAGGTCGAGCAGGCGCTGCGCCTGCCCGGTGGTCCAGACGCCATCGGCCCCGCGTGTGCCGTTGCTGACCGCGAAGCTGGTGACGATCGGGGCATCGACCGCCCTCGAGAAGGCTACGACATCCTTCCACTGCTGGCGGGTCAGCACCTGGACAAAGCCGGGCGGCGGTGCCGAAAGATGCTCGCCCTCTGCTTCGAGATAGGTGTTGTTGGCCCAGGTTCCGGAAACCCGCATCAGGCTGGGGCCAAGATTTCTGGCGAGCGCAATCAACGCGGGATCTTTCAGGTCGATCGGCGGGCGCTGGCGGTAGCGTTCATCGGCCGGGCCGCCGTACGGCGCCCAGAAACGTCCACCGGTTACTTCGACCATCTCGACGTTGAAGCCCTGGTAGCGCGGATCGACCGTGCCAAGCTTGGCCAGACGATCGAGCTGGAGCGAGGGCGCAGGCGCCGGGCCTGCCGCACCAAGCACGAGGACAGCGCCGACCGCGAGCAGAGAACTCTTCAGCATTTCACTCACCAGTTCCACATGGTGCCGTCTTCCAGCCGCGCGACCGGGAGGTAGGCAGGTTTGTAGGGGTATTTTGCGGCCAGCGTCTCGTCGATGTCGACTCCGTGGCCGGGCGTATCGCCGACGAAAAGCTCGCCCTTCTCGAAATGATAGTCGTGCGGGAACACCGCATCGGTTTCCTGCGAGTGGCGCATATATTCCTGAATGCCGAAATTGGACACCCAGGTGTCGAAGTGCAGCGCGCAGCCCATCGTGACGGGGGAAAGGTCGGTTGCGCCGTGGCAGCCGGTGCGGATCTGATAGAGGCTGGCGAGATCCGCGATCCGGCGCAGGTGCGTGATCCCGCCGGCCCCGACCACCGTGGCGCGGATATAGTCGATCAACTGGTTCTGGATCAGATCCTTGGCGTCCCAGATGGTGTTGAAGATCTCGCCCACCGCCAGCGGGGTGACGGTGTGCTGGCGAACCAGCCTGAACGCCTCCTGATTTTCGGCGGGCGTGCAGTCCTCCAGCCAGAACAGTTGATAGGGTTCAAGCATCCTGCCCAGATTTGCGGCTTCCTGCGGGGTATAGCGGTGGTGCCCGTCGTGCAGCAGGTGCTGGTCGAAGCCGTAGGTCTTTCGCAGTTCCTCGAACAGCCTGGGGACGTAGTTCAGCGCCTTGCGCGTATCCCAGCCGGTGACTGATGGCAGTGCCGCATCGGCCGGTTCATAATAGAGCTTGCCACGCCCCACCCCATAAGCGTCCTTGATCCCCGGCACCCCGGTCTGGGCACGGATCGCCTTGTAGCCCAGATCGATATAGTGGCCGACGGCTTCGACCGTCTCGGCGATGTCGGAACCGTTGGCGTGGCCATAGACCATCACCCCGTCCCGGCTTCTGCCCCCCAGCAACTGGTATAGCGGCATTCCGGCCATCTTGGCCTTGATGTCCCACAGCGCCATGTCGACTGCGGCGAGGGCGCGCATGGTCACCGGGCCGCGACGCCAGTAGGCGCCACGATAGAGATATTGCCAGATATCCTCGATCCGCTGTGGGTCCATACCGATCAGGCAGGGGATCACATGTTCTTCAAGGTAGGCGACCACGGACAGTTCGCGTCCGTTGAGGGTGCCGTCGCCGATCCCGTAGACGCCCTGATCAGTCTCGATCTTGAGCGTGACGAAATTCCGCCCCGGACAAGTGACAATGACTCGAGCTCTGGTAATTTTCATCCGATTCCCTGTGCGTTCCGGGTGGTTGTCCTGTAGTTCGTCTCTTGACCGCATCAGTCTGGCCTGTCAAGATAATTGGTAAGGCCAAAAGAAGGGTAATTCATGGCGTCCCAAACGGACAAGGCGCAGGACCGGCTTTACCAGGACCTGGCGCGCAACCTGATGGAGGAACTGGCATCGGGCCGCTATCCGGTCGGGGCGCGGCTTCCGGCCGAGCGCGAGCTTGCCGCCACCCACAATGTCAGCCGCCCGACAGTGCGCGAGGCGATCATTGCGCTTGAAGTGCAGGGGCTGGTCGACGTGCGGGTCGGCTCGGGCGCCTATGTTCTGCGCCTGCCGGGCAAAGAGGACCTGCCCGGCTTCAATATTACCGCCTTCGAACTGACCGAAGCGCGCCTGCTGTTCGAGGGGGAGGCGGCCGCCCTTGCCGCGACCCAGATAACCGACGAGGAACTTGCCGAGATCGAAGCGCTGATCGAGGCGATAGCGCAGGAAAATCTGGCCGCCGATGGCGCCGAGCGGGCGGACCGCGCATTTCATCTCGCCATCGCCCGGGCAACCCGCAACCACGCGATTTCCGACGCGATCGAACATCTGTGGGACTTGCGCTCGCTCTCGCCCGAGGCGGCGCTGCTGCATGCCAAGGCGCGTTCCGCCAACATCAAGCCGGTGGTAGACGAGCACACAGTGATCCTCGACGCGTTGCGTGCGCATGACCCTGGGGCTGCCCGTGCGGCGATGCGGGCGCACCTGTCGCAGGTGATCGACAGCCTGTTGTTCGCGACCGAGGAACGCCAGATCGCCGAAGCGCGCAAGGCAGCCCAGGCCAAGCGCGATCGCTATTCCCGGGCTACAGCATGAGCCTCGACCGTCGCGACCTGCTGGGGCTGGCGCTGGCTGCTGGCGCACTGGCGAATGGCAGCGCGGGGCTGGCCGCGCGCGCAGGCGCCATACCCGACAGCATCGCGCTGTGGCCCGATGGCCTGCCCGAGCCGGCCCCGGCAGGCCTCTCGGAAATGTTGCGCGAGCGTTCGAAGGATCCCGCTGTGCGCGATCGCGAACTTACCGGCGTGATCGAGCCGCGGCTCGAGGCGTTCCGGCCGCGCCGCAGCAATGGCGCGGCGATCATCGCGGTTCCCGGCGGTGCCTATCATCACCTGGCCTGGGACAAGGAGGGGCTGGATATCGCCCAGTGGTTCGCGGACCGGGGGGTGGCCGGCTTCGCGCTGGCCTATCGCCTGCCACAGGAAGGCTGGGCAGGCGGCGCTGACACCCCGCTGGCCGACGTGCAGCGCGCGGTGCGGCTGGTTCGCGCCAATGCTGCAGCCTGGGGCATCGATCCGGGCCGGATCGCAGTGGTGGGGTTTTCCGCAGGCGGACATCTCGTCGCCAATCTTGCAGCGCAGTTCGATTATCCGGCCTATCCCGCGAAGGACGCGGCTGACAGGCAATCGGCCCGGCCGGACCTGGTGGCGCCGGTCTATCCGGCGATCATGCTCGACCGGCTGGCGGCGGCCGCGCCACCCGGCCGGTCGCTGTTCGGTAGCGCACAGGGCGATGACGCCGCCCGTCGCCATTCGCCGCACCGCAACGTGCGCGAAAACGCCCCGCCGCATTTCCTTGCCCATGCCGAGGACGATCCGATGGTCGGCCCCGAACACAGCCTGGCGCTGCGCGATGCATTGCGCGCCCGGCGGATCGAGGTGGAGACCCATCTCTTTGCGAGGGGCGGGCACGGCTTCGGGATTCGCAACGCGCGGGGGTTGCCCGCCGCCTGCTGGCCCGAACTGCTGCTGGCATTCGGCCGCACCACCGGATGGATTACTGCATGACCCGACGGCTTGAACTGCACCCGGATCGCCTGTTCCCGGCGGATCCATCAATCCGCGCAATCGCGCGCGAACTCCATGCCTCGATTGCAGACCTGCCGATCGTCAGCCCGCACGGCCACACCGATCCGGGCTGGTTTGCGGGCAATGAAGCCTTTGGCAATGCAAGCGAATTGCTGCTGGTTCCCGATCACTATGTCTTTCGGATGCTCTATTCGCAGGGCGTGTCGCTCGACGCACTGGGTGTTGGTAACCCAGGATTTGATCCGCGTGCAGCCTGGCGCCTGTTTGCGGCCAACTATCACCTGTTTCGCGGCACGCCCTCGCGGATGTGGCTCGACTGGGTCTTCGCCGAGGCGTTCGGAATCGACGTGCGGCTGGAAGCGGGCACCGCAGACCAGTATTTCGACACGATCACAGCAGCGCTGGCGACCGACGCCTTCCGTCCGCGCGCCCTGTTCGAGCGCTACAACATCGAGGTCATCGCAACCACCGAAAGCCCGCTCGACAGCCTGTCGCACCATGCTGCGATCCGCAGTTCGGGCTGGCAGGGCAGGGTGATTACCGCCTACCGCCCCGATCCGGTGGTCGATCCCGAATTCGAGGGATTCCGTGACAACCTGCGCGCTTTCTCGGATCTGACTGGCGAGGATTGCCTGTCATGGCAGGGCTATCTTGCGGCCCACCGCAAGCGTCGGGCGTTCTTTGCGGCGATGGGCGCGACCAGCACCGATCATGGACACCCCACAGCGCAGACCGCGAACCTGTCGCAGGCCGAGGCGGAAGCGTTGTTCGCGCGGGTGCGCGGTGACGCATTCACGGCGGCCGAGGCTGAATTGTTCCGCGCCCAGATGCTGACCGAAATGGCGGCCATGAGCGTCGATGACGGGCTGGTCATGCAGCTTCATCCCGGCAGTTTCCGCAACCACAATGCGGCGCTGTTCGAAGCGCTGGGCCGCGACAAGGGGGCGGATATCCCCATGCGCACCGGCTATGTGCAGGAACTGAGGCCGCTGCTCGACCGCTTCGGCAACGACCCGCGCCTCAGCCTGATCCTGTTCACGCTCGATGAAAGCACCTACGCGCGCGAACTGGCGCCGCTGGCCGGACACTATCCTTGCCTGAAACTTGGCCCGGCCTGGTGGTTCCACGACAGCCCGGAAGGGATGCGCCGGTTCCGGCGGGCCACCACTGAAACGGCGGGATTCTACAACAGCGTCGGCTTCAACGACGATACCCGCGCCTTTCTTTCGATTCCCGCCCGCCACGATGTCGCGCGACGGATCGACTGCGGCTTTCTGGCCGAACTGGTGGCCGAACACCGGCTGGAGGACTGGGAAGCGGCAGAACTGGCGCGTGCGCTGACCTATGATCTGGTGAAGCAGGCCTACCGGCTATGAGGCTGGACGCATCGCACATAGGTCGGCTTGCACCCGAGGTCGAACGGCCGGGCTATGACCGCGCGCAGCAGGCGATCGGCATCGTCCATCTTGGGATCGGCGCTTTCCACCGCGCGCATCAGGCATGGTACACCGACCGGGCGATGGATGCGGGAAATCGCGACTGGGCGATCTGCGGCGTTTCGCTGCGGTCCGGGGATGTCGCCGGGCAGATGAATCCGCAGGACGGGCTGTATACCGTCACCGAGCGATCGGCCGAAGGGTGGCACAGCCGTCTGGTCGGCGCGGTCCGCGAAGTTCTGGTCGCGCCCCACCAGCCTGATGCCGTGATCGCGCGCCTTTGCGCACCATCGACCAGGATCGCCAGCCTGACCGTTACCGAGAAAGGCTATTGCCGTGCGGCGGACGGATCTCTTGATCCGGCGCTGGCGGCAGAGGGCAGCATTTACTCCCTGCTCGCCAAGGCCCTGCGCGCCCGTCACGACGCCGGCCTTGCCGGCCTTACCCTGCTTTCCTGCGACAATCTGGCGGACAACGGCAGGCAGTTGGAGCGGCTCATGACGGCCTATCTGGATCTTCATGACCAGGCGCTTGGCGCATGGTTCGAGCGCGAATGCGCCTGCCCATCGACCATGGTGGACCGTATCGTCCCGGCCACGACAGCCGAAGATCGCGTGAATCTGTCCGATCGTGTCGGCCTGGCCGACGAGGCGGCGGTCATGACCGAACCGTTCAGCCAGTGGGTGATCGAGGACCGCTTCGCCGGTGCCCGCCCGCAATGGGAGGCCGTGGGAGCGGAACTGGTAAGTGATGTGAGGCCCTATGAGACTGCGAAGTTGCGTATGCTGAACGGCGCGCACTCGCTGCTGGCCTATGTCGGGCTGGTCCATGGTCATGCCTATGTGCATGAAGCGGTGGCCGATCCGGCAATCCGGCCGCTGGTCGAACGGCTGATGGCCGACGAGGCCGCGCCGACGATCGACGCCGCGCCGGGGCAGGACCTGTCTGCCTATGCCGAAGCGTTGCTTGGCCGCTTCGCCAATCCCGCTTTGCAGCACCGCCTTGCCCAGATCGCTATGGACGGCAGCCAGAAGATCCCGCAACGCTGGCTTGAAACACTTGCCGCCAATCAGGCCCGGGGGCGCAACTGCCCGGCGATCCTGGCCGGCATAGCGGCCTGGATCCGCCATCTGCGCGGTGCCAATGGCCCGGTCGACGATCCCCGTGCGGCAGAGCTGGCCGAAGCGGCGCGCGGCCCCGATCCACTGGCTGCGCTGTTCGGGGCGCAGGGCCTGATTGCTTCCGGCTGGACCCCGGACGAGAACGCCAGAGCGAGCCTGCGCGGCGCGCTGGCGAATTAGGCCGAACACAAAACGTAGTGACATCCTGTGCCGGCCACGCCGGTTACGAACGTTGCAGCCGCGCCCGGCCAAACTATCGCCTTGTGGCCGGAAGGCGTCCGCCCTTGCCGGGCTGTTGCGCAAAAAATTCATCTTGCCATCTTGTCATGTCGCAATGTCGTGTTTATATGGCACTACGTGATGGACGAGGGGCTTACTCTGGAGGAACTGAGCGAGCGTGCCGGCGTCGAGCCGCGCACCCTGCGCTCGTGGGTGAGCGAGGGGTTGCTGGCGCCGCCGTTCAAGCCGGGCCGTGGTGCACGCTATCCGGCCCTCAACGCCGAGAAGGCGCTTGCGGTTCGCGCCCTGAAAGACGTCGCAGGGCTGTCGCTTGCGGAAATCGGCCGTCGGCTGCTGCTGGCGACCGACGACCAGATCCGCGCATGGGCTGCGATCCTCAACCCGACGGCCACGCCATCCGGCACCGCGCGGGAGTATCTGGAGAGGGTGCGTGCGAAGGTGCAGGAGGCGCCGCCGGCCGTGGCAATGAGCACGGGGAAAAATTTCTCTGCCGCGCGCAGCGAAATCCTGCCACGGTTGATGTATCCGAGAATTCCGCGTGAACATCCGGCCTCGATCGCCCGCGCTGGCCTCCCCGATCTGCACGCCCGATCAGACAGCGACATGGCGGGCATCGAGCGCGTGGCACTGCAACTGGCCAACGCGCTTGACGAACCTGCGCCCCGGCGATCGCGTGGGACAATCTGGACCCGCATCCCGATCACGCCCGACATCGAAATCTCAGTGAGAGGAGAACTGAACCCCGCAGAACGACTGCTGTTTGAACAGTTTGCAGACCAACTTCGTGCCGCGCTTACAGGAGGAAACAGAAATGACTGATGTTGCCTTTGCCGTTTCGGCAGACTTCGATCGCCGGTTGATCTGGGCGCGCGGTGGTTCCGTTCGCTACCTGGTCGCCAGGGTGACGGCGCATGGTCTGGCCGCCGATGCGCCTGCCGAACGCAAGCCGCTCAATATCGCGCTTGTCGTCGATGCCAGCGGTTCGATGGGCGGTGGAAAGCTTGAAGCCGCCAAGCAGGCTGCGCTTGGCCTGATTGAACAACTGACCGCAAATGACCGGCTGACCCTGGTGTCGTTTGCATCGGATGTGCAGGTGCATCTGGATGCCGTGCCGGTGCACGCTGACAATAGGCGGACGATCTGCGACGCGGTGTCCGGCCTCGTCACGCGGGGGATGACGAACCTTTCAGGCGGCTGGTTCGCCGGGGTCGACTGTGCCGCGCGTATCGCCGAGGCGGACCCGCAGATGACCGCGCGCGTGATCATCCTGAGCGATGGCTGCGCAAATGAAGGCATCACCGATCCGGCGGAACTGGGCGAACATGCAGGCGAACTGCGGTCGCGCGGGGTGCTGACGTCGACGCTTGGGATCGGCGATGGCTATGACGAGCAGTTGTTGCGCGGGATCGCCGAAAGCGGCGGGGGCCGCCTGCACGACGCCGAGCATTTTGAGGACATCCGCAACGTGCTGCTTGGCGAACTTGCCGGCATTGTCAGCTCGGTGGTCGAGGATGCGGTCGTCGAACTCGTGCTGCCTGTGGGGGTCCGTGCGCTGGCGCTGGGCCGACGCGCGGGCAGGACTGATTTTCGGGTCCGGCTGCCGCTGGGGCCGATCATGAACGGCGTTGAACGGATTGCCGTGTTCAAGCTGATTTGCCCGGCCTCTGCCATCAACAGCAAACTCAGGTTCGAACTGGAAGCCAGCGGGCGTGTGGCCGGAGGCGACGGGCGGATCGATGCGGTGCCTGTCGGGTTGTGCCTGACGGCGGTGGGCGGCGTCGAGAACAACGAGCAGGCTCGTGATGACGAGGCTGCGGTGATCGTTGCCCGCGCCTGGCATGCGGATATCGTGTCGCAGGCAGCGCGGATGAATCGCGACGGCGATTTCGACAGGGCTATAGACTTCGTCAGGCGCGCAAAACACTATTTCAGCCGCTACGTCGAAGGGCTGCCCGAGTGCCAGGATCTGGCCGACGAGCTTGCACTTCTGGGGCGGAATATCGGACGCAGGATGTCGTCCAGGGTGCACAAGGAAATGGTCCTCTCGGCCAATATGGTCATGGACTCGCGCGTGGATTTCCGGATGGAGCCCAGTGTTGGTTGGCAGCACCGGCTGGCGCGTGGGGAGTAACCGCAGCCCAGCCGCGCCTGGATGACCAGGCGGCAGAGACCCGGCGGGCGCGTACCATGCCCGCCGGGTTTCATTTTGTCCTGTATGGTGAACCGTTGCAGGGGCGGGCGTTCATCTGGCTTTCAGCGCGGTTGCGCGATCCTGCTGCGTTGTCGGGTGCCGCGGGAAGGCGGGGGCAGGACTATGACGACGCTTACGATTGCGGACGCGCTCAATCGGTTTGGCCTTGGCGCACGGGCCGACGAGCCATTGCCCGAAAACCCGCGATTCTGGTTGCTGGGGCAGTTTGATCGCTACGATCCGCGACCCGGCGTCTGGGCGGCGCTGCCGACTTCCGGGGTCGTTGCCGCCGACTATGTCGGCACGCGCACGCAATTGATGCAGGCGGGGGCCGACGCGTCGGCGGCGCGGCAGGATGTGCGCAAAGCGATGCGTCGCCAATCGCGCGATGCCTATCTGGATGCAGTGCAGGCGCGTGCAACCAGCGCGTTTTCGACGCCTGCGCCGTTCATGGAGCGGCTGGTGCATTTCTGGTCGAACCATTTCGCGGTGTCGGCCGACAAGGCGGCAGTGGTGCCGTTCGTCGGCAGCTTCGAGGCAGAGGCGATCCGCCCGCATGTGCTTGGGCGCTTCGAGGACATGCTGCTGGCGGTGGTGCGGCATCCGGCGATGCTGCTGTATCTGGATCAGGCGCAGTCCGCCGGGCCGGAAAGCCAGCTGGCGATGCGTGCCGAAGCGCGCAACCCCGCCCGCAAGGCCGGCCTGAACGAGAATCTGGCCCGGGAAATCATGGAGCTGCACACGCTGGGGGTGCGGACCGGCTACACGCAGGCCGACGTTACCGAGTTCGCTCGCGCGCTGACCGGCTGGACGGCGAACGGCCTTGGCCGGGGTGCGCGGGCCGATGACGGGGAACCGGGCCGGTTTGCGTTTCGTGCCGCCATGCACGAACCCGGCACGCGGCAGATCAGGGGCAAGGCCTATCCGCAGCCCGGCGAAGCGCAGGCAAGGGCGGTTCTGCACGATCTTGCCACGGCGCCGCAGACTGCAACCCACATCGCAACGAAGCTTGCGCGCCATTTCGTGGTCGACGATCCGCCGCCAGCGCTGGTCGGCCGCCTTGCCGCTTCGTTCCAGAGTACGGGCGGCGATCTGCCGGCATTGTATCGCCTGCTGGTCGATGCCCCGGAAAGCGCCGCCTACACAGCAGCCAAATTCAAGACCCCGTGGGAATGGCTGGTGTCGTCGGCACGGGCCATCGGGCTGCCTGATGCCGGGCAGATGCAGGTTGCAGCGGTGATGCAGCAGCTTGGCCAGCCGGTGTGGAGGCCCGGCTCTCCTGCTGGATATGACGATATCGCAGCGACCTGGGCTGCGCCCGCAGCGCTGATGCGACGGGTGGAAGTGGCGCAACGCATGGCAGGCTGGACGGGCGGCCGCATCGACCCGCGCGCCTTGGGGGGCCGGATTCTGCCGCAGGCGCTGGGGGCCGGCACGGCAGCGGCGGTGGCACGGGCGGAAAGTCTGGCAACGGGCGTTGCGCTGTTGCTGGTCTCTCCTGAATTTCAACGGAGGTGACCATGCAGATCGTTCGCCGCACGCTGCTGTCGGGGATCGGGATTGGCGCAGGCCTGATGCTGGCGCCCCGTATCGCCCGTGCTGCCGCAGGCGCTGCCGATCGGCGCTTCGTGTTCATCATCCAGCGCGGCGCAGCAGACGGACTGAACACGGTGATACCGTGTGGCGATCCGGGTTATGCGGCCCAGCGCGGGGCGCTGGCGATCGACGCGGGCACGGCGATCAGGCTGGATGGCATGTTTTCGTTGCATCCGTCGCTTGTGGAAACCGGAAAGCTGTTTGCGGCAGGGCAGGCGCTGTTCGTGCACGCGGTTGCGTCGCCTTACCGCGATCGCTCGCACTTCGACGGACAGAATGTTCTGGAGAGCGGGGGCACTGCGCCCTTCGCGCTGCCCGATGGCTGGTTGAACCGGCTGACTGGGCTGCTGCCGCAACAGGCGGTCGAGGCCGTGGCGCTGGCGCCGACGGTTCCGCTGGCCCTGCGCGGGCCGAACCCGGTGACTTCCTATGCCGCCACATCGGCAGGCGGCGAAGACGAGGATCTGCTGATACGGGTCGGCGAACTGTATGCCGGCGATCCGCAGTTGCATCCGCTGTGGGCAGCGGCGATCGAGGCGCGCGCGCTTGCCGGGGATACCACGGGAAGGCAGGACGCCGCGAGCATCGGGCGGCTGGCTGCCGGTTTCCTGCGCAAGCCCGACGGCCCGCGGGTTGCAATGATCGAAACCGGCGGCTGGGACACCCACAGCGCCCAGAACCCCCGGCTTGCGGCCCAGCTCAGGCACCTCGACGCCCTGCTGGCGGCGCTTCGCGATGCGTTAAGTCCTGTGTGGGCAGATACCGTGGTGCTGGTGGCAACGGAATTCGGCCGCACGGTTGCCGTCAACGGCACTGCGGGCACCGACCATGGAACCGCGTCGGTGGCGATGATCCTGGGTGGTGCGGTGAACGGCGGCCGCGTCGTTGCCGACTGGCCGGGGCTTGGCGCGGGCGCCCTGCAGGACGGGCGCGACCTGAAGCCGACCACCGACATGGACTCGGTTCTGGCGACCCTCGTCGCCGAGACGTTCATGCTGGACCCGGCGCTGGTGGCGCGGGCTGTTGCGCCCGGACGGGCGGTGCAGCCGTTGCGGCAGACGTTGCTTAAGGCCTGAACGGCAACGGCGGCCGTTCAGCGCGCTGTATAGGTGATGCCGTTCGGGCCACGGCCAACGGTGTGCGTCGCCAGCACCTGATTGGTGTCTGTCCGGATTTCCGAAACCGTGCCGTCATCGACGTTGGTGATGAAGGCCCGGCCGCCGTCGGCGCTGACGACGACGCCATGTGCGCCTTGCCCGACCTTTACCGTGGCGACGACCGCACCCTTGGCCACGTCGATCACCGACACCTGATTGCCGGGTGCCTGTTCGCTTCCCTGGTTCGCCACGAACAGCCTGCCGCCATCGGGCGTGGAGTAAGACTGGATCGGCCCGTCGCCAACGGGGATGCGGCCACTGACCTTGCGCCGGGCGATGTCGATCACGGCCATCGCGTCTTCGTCGCGCAGGGAAACATAGGCCTGTGCGCCATCGGGAAGGAACGCCACCTGCACCGGCGATGCGCCGACGGGAATGCGCGCGGTTTCCACAAGCGTATCGGTGTCGAACAGCGAAACAGAGCCATCCTTCACATTGGCCACCAGCAAGAGGCGGCCATCGGGCGACAGCCGCAAGCCGTGCGGATAGGCGGCGGCCCGGATGGTGCGGACGTTGCGGCTGGCCAGATCGACAACCGAGATGCTGTCGTCACCGGCGTGGGTGACGAAGGCGCGCAGCCCGTCGCGGTCGGTGACGACGTGGGCGGGGTGACTGCCGACCGTTATCTCGACAGGGGGTGCATCGAGGGCCGCCGGATCCAGCACCAGAAGCCGCCCGGCATCGCTGCCGTGGCCATCGCCGTGGCCGTGGCTGCCACCATGGCCACCTTGCGCCGGCGTGCCGACGATCAGCAGTTTCGCCATGTCGGGTGTTGCCTGCACATTGTGCGGGGCGATCGGCAGCGAAACCGTTGCCACCTGCCCGCTGGAAAGGTCGATCCTGCTGACCGAATTGCCCTGTTCGTTGGCGGTGAACACATGGCCGTGGATGGAAGCGCCCGGCACGGCGCCAGCGATGAGGGGCTGGCCGAGAACGGCGGCGATGAACCCGAGCGCAAGCCGTTGGCGGCGCATGGCGGGGAACAGCGTGTGCGTCATCATGGTGCGGCAGTCCCCCGTATCGGGTGCGACGGCAAGGCGGCCTTCTGTCGCAAGATGCGGCAG
>NZ_DBNHFX010000019.1:0-2000 GCF_057137845.1 Sandaracinobacteroides sp.
CGCCAGCCTGAGCGTGCAGAACGCATCGGCCATCGGGTTTTCCCATTCCAGCAGCGTCGCCGCCTGCGCCGCGAGCGCCAGACGCTCGGCAAGCAGCCTTGCGGTGCTTTCACTTGCGGGCGCGAAATCCAGATTGTTCACCCATTCGTCATAGGCCGGGTGCCGGCCTAACTGGGCCGACAGGAAGTCGCGAAGCGCCGCCGTGCCTTCGGGTTCGCGGGCCAGCGCGCGCAAAAGATCAAGCGCAATGACATTCCCCGACCCCTCCCAGATGGCGTTCAGCGGCGACTGGCGGAAGATGCGCGCCATCGGCCCGGTTTCGATGTAACCGGCGCCACCCAGACACTCCATCGCTTCATAGATCATGCCGGGCGCGCGCTTGCAGACCCAGTATTTGGCAATCGGTGTCAGCAGCCGCGTCAGCGGGTGGTTCTGGTCGAAGGCCTGCGCCAGCCGGAAGCCGATTGCCGTTGCGGCCTCGCTTTCGATCGCCAGGTCGGCGAGCAGCGCCGCCATCGCCGGCTGATCGACAAGGCGCTTTTGAAACACCGTGCGGTGGGCGGCGTGCCACATCGCCTGCACCAGCGCCGCGCGCATCTGCTGTGCCGACCCCAGCACGCAGTCGAGCCGTGTGTGCTGCACCATCTGGATGATGGTTGAAACGCCGCGCCCGGTTTCTCCCAACTGCTGCGACAGTGCGCCGTGATATTCTATTTCCGACGATGCGTTTGAACGGTCGCCCAGCTTGTCTTTCAGGCGCATCACCCGGAATCCGGCGTTGCGCTCGCCGTCGGGCAGCCAGCGCGGCACCAGGAAGCAGGTCAGGCCGCCATCGAGCCATGCGAGCGTCAGGAACGCGTCGCACATCGGCGCCGAACAGAACCATTTGTGCCCGGTCAGGCGGTGCCAGCCGTTGGCGGCAGGTTCAGCATGGGTGGAATTCGCCCGCACGTCCGAACCGCCCTGCTTTTCCGTCATCGCCATGCCGATGGTGACGCCGGCCTTTTCCGGCGCCGGCCGGCAGGCCGGGTCGTAGCGGCCGGCAAGGATACGCGGCACCCATTCCCTGGCGACCGCAGCATCGGCCCTGAGTGCGGGCACGGCGGCATAGGTCATCGTCATCGGGCAGCCGGGGCCGGAATCCAGTTGCCCGACCAGATACAGGATGGCCGAATGCGCCACATGGCCGGCGGCCGTGCCGTCCCACGCGATCGACGCGCCGCCATTGTCGAGGCCGAGGTGCATCAGCTTGTGGTAGGCCGGGTGGAAGCGCACTTCGTCGATACGGCGGCCATAGCGGTCGTGGGTGTCGAGGACGGGCAACTGCCGATTGGCCTCGACGCCCCATTCGATCGCTTCCGCCGATCCAGCGATCCGGCCCATTTTCGCCAGACGCTCATGGTGCACGCCACCTCCGGCCCTTGCCACGGCGTCCTCAAGGCCTCTGTCTCCGGTGAAGATGTTGTGATCCTCGAACGGCGGAGCCTGGTTGGTGACTTCGTGGGTATCTAGCTGCGTGACCGGACGGACGCTGGACATGGCTTTTCCTCCTTCGGCGGCGGGCATTGTTCGCGCCGCAGCGGCCAAAGGCAAGCGGCAGCGACCCAACGCAAAAAGCGGTTCGCTTTCAGCCCCTATTCAACTGCGGCAGCCTAGCGGAGCAGGCGGAAAGGATTGTTCCATGCCCAGACTGACCGCGTTGATCGCCCTGCCCATCACCGCCCTCGCTATTGCGGTTCTGCCCGCGATTGCAGTGGCGGCGCCCGCAGCAAAAGCCGCGCCGAAGCAGGCCAGTGTGCCGTTCGTCAATCAGGGAACTGTCGATGATTTCCGCGCCGATGGCGATTCGGCGGTCTATCTGCGCGCGAACGGTTTCAACTGGTATCACGCGACGCTGATGGCGCCCTGCACCGACCTGCGCTTTGCCGAACATATCGGCGTCGAAACGCGCGGCACAAACACGCTGGACCGCTTCTCGACGCTGCTGGTCGGCCACCAGC
>NZ_DBNHFX010000020.1:0-2542 GCF_057137845.1 Sandaracinobacteroides sp.
ACATGCCCATCTGCCCGTGGAACGCCGCCATGCGGCCGAAGCTAAGACCGTGGTCCTCGGTGTCGGCGGTTTCCTCCTCGACCAGATGGTAACGGCCGTCTTCGATCACTACGAACGGCAGCGGCGCGAACGGCGCCAGCCGTGCCGAGAACACCACCGGACCCGAACCCGGCCCGCCGCCGCCGTGCGGGGTGCTGAAGGTCTTGTGCAGGTTGATGTGCATCGCATCGACGCCCAGATCGCCCGGCCGCACCCGGCCGACGATCGCATTGAAGTTCGCGCCATCGCAGTAAACGAATGCGCCCGCCGCGTGCACCGCGTCGGAAATCCGTTTCAGATCGGGTTCGAACAGGCCGCAGGTGTTGGGATTGGTGATCATCACCGCCGCCACATCCGGGCCAAGCCGCGTCAGCAGAGCGTCAGTATCGACACGCCCGCGCGCGTTGGCGGGGATGCTTTCGACGCGATAGCCGCAGAAAGCCGCCGTCGCAGGATTGGTGCCATGTGCGGATTCCGGCACCAGCACTACGCTGCGGGCGTCGCCGGCGGCATCGTGTGCGGCGCGGATCGCAAGCATGCCACAGAGTTCGCCATGCGCGCCTGCCTTCGGCGCCATCGCCACCGCCGGCATGTTGGTCAGCTTCTTCAGCCAGTCGGCCAGTTCGTGGATCAGTTGCAGTGCGCCCTGCACGGTGTTCTGCGGTTGCAGCGGATGCACGTCGGCAAAGCCCGGCAACCGCGCCATCTTCTCGTTCAGGCGCGGATTGTGCTTCATCGTACACGAACCCAGCGGGAACAGGCCAAGGTCGATGCCGTAGTTCTGCCGCGACAGGCGGGTGTAGTGGCGAACGGCCTCCCCCTCGGCCAGGCCGGGAAGCCCGATCGCCGCCGCGCGTTCCAGCCCGCCAAGCCTGGAACGATGCGCAGGCACGGCCTCGAAATCGACACCGGTGACGGCTGGATTACCGCATTCATAGATCAGCGGTTCGTCCAGCATCAGCGCCCGGTTGCCGCTGAAGGTGGCGGCGGGCGCCGCCGGGGATTGTGCCGTCGCGCGCGTGGGGCGGCCCTCGGAATTCATGCTCATTGTGAGACTACCTCTTGCAGGGCGCGCACCAGCGCATCGATGTCGGCGGGCGAAACCGTTTCCGTTACCGCAACAAGCAGCACATTTTCGGCGCCGTCGACACCGGGGTAGAGGCGCGCTGCGCTCACGCCGCCCAGCACCCCCATTTCGGCCATGTCGCGCACGGCCTGCCGCGCAGGCACCGGCAGGCGAACGGCAAACTCGTTGAAGAACCGCGTCGTCAGCAGTTCGATCCCCGGTATCTGTACCAGCCGGTCGGCCACCTCGCAGGCACGGGCGTGGTTCAGCGCAGCAAGGTGGCGCAGGCCCTGTTCCCCCAGCAGCGTCAGGTGGATGCTGAAGGCCAGGCTCATCAGGCCGGAATTGGTGCAGATGTTCGACGTCGCCTTTTCGCGACGGATATGCTGTTCGCGGGTGGAGAGCGTAAGCACGAAACCACGGCGACCATCGGCATCGACCGTTTCCCCGCACAGCCTGCCCGGCATCTGCCGCACATGCCGCGCGTTGCACGCGAACAGGCCGAGGTGCGGCCCGCCGAACTGCAAGCCGACCCCCAGAGACTGACCTTCGCCGACCACGATATCGGCGCCCATTTCACCGGGCGACCGCACGAGGCCAAGCGCCACGACTTCGGTGACGACAACGATCAGCAGCGCGCCTTTGGCATGGCAGGCGTCGGCCAGCGGGGCCAGATCGGCGACATGGCCGAAACTGTCGGGGTTCTGCACGACGACTGCCGAGGTGTCGGCTTCGATGCGGTCGATCAGGCTGGCGATGTCGGCGGTCGGCGGGGTGTGCGTATCCGACGGCTGGCCGATCACCAGCTCGTCGCCGGTGAACCGGCACAGGGTGCGCGCCGCGCTGACATAGTGCGGATGCACACCGGCCGACAGGATCGTCTTTTTGCGGCGGGTGATGCGCCGCGCCATGAAAATGGCCTCGGTCATGCCGGTGGAGCCGTCGTACATTGACGCATTCGCCACTTCCATGCCGAACAACTGCGCCACCTGCGTCTGGAACTCGAACAGATATTGCAGCGTGCCCTGGGCGATTTCCGGCTGATACGGGGTGTAGCTGGTCAGGAATTCGCCACGCTGGATCAGATGATCGACGCTAGCCGGGACATGATGCCGATAGCACCCGGCCCCGATGAAGAAGGGGTTGTCTCCGGCCGACATGTTGCGCCGCGCCATCGCCACCAGATCGCGTTCCACCGCCATTTCGGGCTGGTGGGTGTCCAGATCCGCAATGATACCGGGAAGCCGCACGCTTTCCGGCACATCGGCGAACAAGTCGTTGATATCGGCAGCGCCAACCGCCTGCAGCATCGCCGCGCGGTCATCCGGCGTCAGGGGAAGGTAACGCATATCCTGCTCCTCAAAGCGGTTTTCGTGCCTGCCAGCGCAGGCGGACATAATCAGCCTGCCAGTTGCCCGCGCCATCGCGCAGCACCGG